>JABJQE010000269.1 GCA_018663565.1 Phycisphaerae bacterium | reverse complement strand
CCATGCGACGGACGGATTCGAGATATGGGAATGTCGGCAGCAAGAGCCGTTCATCGGGCTGACCGAGATCAACAAACATATTGAGTGCAATATCGCCCGCTTCGACCGACTCGCGTCCGTACTTCAGCCCAAAACTTGGTCGGTTGGCAGCCGTCTCGATTGCCTTGCCCAGATCTGCTCCGCTTAGAGCCCAAGCCGACACGGCTTTCCAATCGGCCATGCCTGGCCAGATCGAACGCAGAGTCAGTGGCTCTTGGGTGTCCGGCACGACTGAGAGCGCTCGCAGCGGTGGCGCCAGCACCTGCCAGCACGTCTCATCGGCCGTGGCCGATACCGATTCATGAACGTTAAGCTGAGCGGCTAGATCTGTCGGTGTCACGGTGCCGGATCCGGCAGCAAATCCAAAACTTAGACCAATGATGGCACATGTCTGTATCAGAACCACTTTGGACGCTCCTTACTAAGGACCCATTTGTATGCCAGCCTCAACGTCGCGGCATAACCTCAATCGCACTTTCAAGCCCCAAAGACCGAGTGTAGCAGGTCGCCTGAGCACTTGGCCGAGGTCACCCGATGGGCTCTATACTTCGACGATGTAGAGCTCGGATCGCCCGAGCACAACACCGTTTGCCGCCCTCCTGACCGGACCTCATCGGAGTACCTCATGCTTGCCAATCGACTAAAAGGTTCGCTCGAAGCTATCACGTCGCTCACGGGACAGATAGATACCATCACAGCGATGGCAGAGACGCTTGTCGAGTGCCTCTCACGGAACGGCACGATCTGGACGGCCGGAAACGGTGGCTCAGCTGCGCAGGCTCTCCACTTTTCAGAAGAACTCGTCGGCCGATATCGGAACAACCGCCGAGCCCTCGGCTCCGCCATGCTGTCTGGTGATCCGACGCTACTCAGTTGCACCGCGAACGACTATGGCTTCGACCAGGTCTTTGTCAGACCACTCGAAGCACTTGCGTCGGCAGACGATGCAGTCTTGGTGCTCTCCACCTCGGGCAACAGCACCAATATTGTGCTCGCACTTCAGGCAGCCAAAGAACGTGGCTGCGCGACGGTTGGTCTATTCGGCGGCGATGGAGGGGCGTGCAAGCCTCTGTGCGATCATGCCATCGTGGTAGACGCGACTGACTCGGCGTTCATTCAAGACGCCCACCAAGTTGCCATCCATTTACTGTGCGAAGCAATTGAGCAGTGGGCCATGGCGACAGAACCAGAAGAGGCCACTTCATGATGGCTCCGCCCCCCACCGCCGCATCGACTAGCGCAGCGAGTTGGATTGGCCTCATACTCGTTCGCTTTCTTGTACCGCTCTGGGTACTCGCTGGCGCGGCGACCAAACTGGTGGAACGATCTCCAAAGCTACTCCCCGAGCACCTACGGAGCGTACTGACCGAGGGTGGACTTGATCTTCATCATGCACTCTCCATCTTTCTGGTGATTGAATTCGCAGCCATTGCTGTCATGGTGTTCATCCCACGGCTTGCTCGCATCACAGCGATCTTTATGTTGCTCGTGTTCTGCCTTGTGCTTCTGCACGAGATCTTCAATGGCAATGTGACAAGCTGTGGATGCCTTGGCAGTGTCTCCCCGCCGCCCTGGCTCATGCTCACCATCGACTTCACGCTGCTCGTACTCGTTGCCGCATTGCCCGTT
The DNA here is from genome assembly GCA_018663565.1 of Phycisphaerae bacterium. GTDB lineage: Bacteria > Planctomycetota > Phycisphaerae > Phycisphaerales > SM1A02 > UBA12567. The sequence goes on along the minus strand of JABJQE010000269.1, from coordinate 4,985 downwards.
CGCCCTCTGCAATTGGCAGCAGCCGGTGTTGCGTGGGGAGTGGTCAGCCTGTTCGCTGTAGCCCTTGGTGTGGTTTCAGTCGCGTGGGTGCTCGACGGAGCAAAGGGTGTAGAGATCGTCGTTCCACAAACGACCAACGATACTGGCCAGGCGCTTACACCAAACACGACCATCCAATTGCCGGCGTACTACTCCCTGGACACCGCCGACTGGCCCGGACAACCCGCTCGCAACATCGATCTGCTCTCGTGGATCCCAAACCTCCCTGCGACACTTGACGATGGGCAACAGTACGTCATCTTGTACAGCCGCACTTGCGAGCACTGTTACGAACTACTGCTTGAACACTTCTCATACGACCCGCCCGCGGCCACAACACTTGTTGCCATTCCCGAAATGAAGGACGGCTTCATTGAAGATGGACAAATTGAGAACCCGTGCATTGACTGTCTCGAACTCGAGTTACCAATTGGCGTTGACTGGCTGATGACGCCGCCCATTGTGATAGCCATCGAGAACGGCGTAATCACCTGCGCTCAAGAAGCCGAAGACGGCATGATGCCCCAGTGCCTCCCATGGCACGGATATTGAACCACTTCACCGAACCTGCAAGGAAGACCCATGTCCGAACAACTTGAGGCCGTACTCGCCCATCTTGATGCAACGCACGACGCCCAAATCGAGCGTCTCTGTGACTTGCTCCGCATCGCGAGTGTCAGCACCGACCCAGCCCACAAAGGCGATGTCCGCAAGGCCGCCGAGTGTTGCTGCGACTATTTGAATGCTGGTGGATTTACCGCCACTGTGCGTGATACCACCGGGCATCCCATGGTTGTCGGGCATGTGGACGGACCCGCCGATGCGCCGCACATCCTGTATTACGGGCACTACGACGTGCAGCCACCTGACCCAATAGATCTCTGGGACACCGCCCCATTCGAGCCAACCATTGTAGACGGGAAGAACGGGCCGAAAATCGTCGCCCGCGGCGCTGCAGATGACAAGGGTCAACTCATGATGTTTGTCGAGGCCCTCCGCGCCTGGAACGAGGTTGGCGGTGGCATTCCTGTTCGCGCAACCGTCCTGCTTGAAGGCGAAGAAGAAAGCGGCAGCCCAAGTCTCGATCCATTCCTTGAAGCACATGCCGACGAGCTGCGCCCCGACATCTGCGTCGTCTCCGACACCGGCATGTGGGACCCGAACACTCCAGCGATTACCACAATGCTCCGCGGCATGGTGTACCTCGAAGTAACGCTGCATGGCCCGTCACACGATCTGCACTCGGGCATGTGCGGCGGCGCAGTGGTGAACCCCATCAACGCGATCTGCAAGATTCTTGGCGACCTCCATGATGAAAACGGCCGCATTGCAATCAGTGGTTTCTACGACGGCATCATCGAGCCCTCCGAAGCGCAGCATTCCCAGTGGGCCGAACTCGGATTCGACGAAGCAGCCTTCCTCGCCGAGGTTGGGCTACCCGAGTCGACCGGAGAAGCAGGCCGAAGCGTGCTCGAGCGAATCTGGTGCAGGCCAACGCTCGACATCAACGGCATCTTTGGTGGCTACACCGGCGACGGCGCTAAGACGGTCATCCCGTCACACGCAACCGCCAAGTTCAGTTGCAGGCTCGTGCCGGGGCAAGACCCCGACGCCATCGAAATCATGATTCGTGGTCACCTCGAAAAACACACACCATCCGGTTGCCGTTGGACCATCGAGTCACATGGCGTCAATCCAGCCATTCAAGTGCCCGACGAGTCACCTTGGCTTGAAGCCGCGCAGACTGCACTTGAACAAGTCTGGAATCGCCGCGCCATTCTGATGGGCTGCGGTGGATCAATTCCAGTCGTCGGCTCGTTCCAAACGATTCTGGGCGCCGACTCGCTGCTCATCGGCTTCGGGCTCGATGATGATCGCGTGCATTCCCCCAACGAGAAGTTTGATGTGGCGTGCTACCGAGGCGGCGCTCGATCACACGCGGCAGTTGTGGCCGCGCTTGCGGCGGTTACTAGGGACTGATGACTCGCCTCGTCCTGCGCCTACTCGTTGCTCCACTGCTTGTCGCGACCAGCATCGCAAATGCTGGCCCGCCGCAGGTCAGCGTACGGCAAGCCGGTGTCGGAAATGTGTTGCCGATTGGTCAACCGACTGGCATTGAGGTGCTCGTCGACCCGGGCGATCTTGCTCCAGCGACCTATATTCTGGAATGGGAAAGCACGACGCCCGACGGGGACGTGCTGCTCTATCAACGCCGAATTCCACTCGCTGGAAATCCTGTACGCACATGGATCCACGGACAAGTTCCGCGTCATCTTGAGCGTGACATGCCGATCCGCCTGCGGCATGCCGACGATCTCACCGTGCTTGCGAGCACCGACGTGATCACACGAACCTCAACCTCACTCGTATTGCCTGAAGGCGCCGAACTCATGCTGGTCATTGGCCAATCGCGACGGGGCCTCGAGGGATATGAGGCAGCCACCCCCAATACGCCACCAGTATGGAGTCACACATCAAACACGGTACGCACGATCGCTGTCGAAGACCTGCCTGATCGATCCGCTGGACTCGCGGCTGTTTCCACCCTGCTCTGGACTGGCGACACCGCCGAACTCGATTCGACTCGTGCTACCGTGCTGCGTGACTGGATGGAAGCAGGCGGCCACCTCATCATCTCGCTGCCTGATATCGGCGATCCATGGCAACTCGGGCAACCGGGGGGACTCTGGCAAGATATCTTGCCGGCCAATCCAACCCGTACAGATCTTCGTCCCGAATTCATGGCGACGCTCCTCTCTCCAGATGCGCTTGTACCAATGGATGAGACCCGAATGCCGGCCCAGGTCTTTGGGCCAACCATTGGCATTGACACCCCCTGGCATACGGTGCTAACGCTTCCAGATGGGCAACCTGTTGCCATTGCCCGCTCTATTGGGTTCGGCCGACTCACCCTCATTGGAATTGATGTCACCTCTCCGGCCTTGATGCGATATCGCATCGAGCAGACGCCCGCCGGGTTGCTGCCAACCGGGACACTACCAAGCGCCGCTGTGTTCTGGAACCCAATTCTCGCAAGGCGAGGCGACGCCCCGACTCCGACGCAGGACCGCGTCGCCATGGACCGCGGCAAGCTCATCGGCATGCCGCCCCATTTTGTCGAGTTCACCGATCAGGTCGTCGCCCACGGCATTCAACAAACGGTCGCGGCCGGTGGACGATTGCTGTTCGTTCTTGGATGGCTTGCCCTGTGCTGGCTTGTCGGCGGACCGCTCCTGTGGCGGTTTCTTGGCCGGTGGAACCGCCGCAGCTGGACATGGCCAGCATTCACCGTCCTGGCCGCGATCGGCGCACTCTTCGCTGCGGCCGCAGGTGGATTAATGAGTTTGTCCTCTGCCGAGGGACGTCACTTCACGCTCCTTGAACAGATCGCCGGCACGCCGCGGCATCATGTGCGGAGTTGGGTGGATCTGCGGCTGCCCGGCACACAGCAACACATCCTGAGCGTTGAACGACAACCCAATGAGCAGCCGCGGCTCGGACACTGGATTGAATCGAACCAATCCACAATTCACTTCGCCGACACGCGTACGCTTATCGCGAACACAGAAACTCCCGAACAACTTCCGGTTCAAGCCCGTTCAACTGCTGTTGGTCTGACAATCGATTGGCTTGGCGTATTGAATCCAGAAGATTGGGGCGGCGTGCTGTGGGTAGTGGACCCAGTGCGACCAACACCTGCAGACTCGCCTGGTTCACCGCTCCAAGGCGTACTGCAGAGCGCCTTACCAGCGACGCTGCGAGACATCTCGATCATCTGGGTCGAGGCAAGAACCGAACCAGACCCAACCCAACCAGATGCCTGGGCCGACCCGGCCAAAGCCGGGCATATGCCCACCCGCGTGTGGTGGTGGAAACTGACCGGCGAGGTTCCACCCGAAGGACAGATTGGGCTCTCACAGCTGCCTCCACGTTCCTCAGCCAACTTGCTCAGCACCCAGATACATGACATCTTCAGGAATCATGAACTCAGGTTTGGCGTCGGCCAATTCACGAAACGCCGTGGGAGAATTGCAGCAGAACTACTCGGGCTCTACCGACTCCTCACGCCGCCACAGTGGCAAGCTGACAATGTCAAGGTAGTGGCTGACTGGGTGATGGCAAGCCGGCAATTTGGAACAGAACTTGAGGTTGGAGCCGCTCTTGGCACGCCCATGCTCATTGTCACTGGATTTCTTGATGAGGCCGATCTGCCAATTCCACTCTCGATTGATGGCGATCCCATGCATACTCCGCAGGGTGAAGTGATGGTTCGATGGATTCTTCCGCTCCCCGACGCTGAACCGGTTGATGCACACGGGATCACCCGGTAGAACAGAGACGCACTATGCCGATCATTGAAACAATCAATCTGACACGCAAGTACGGAGACCTCATCGCGCTGGACAATCTCAACTTGTCCATCGAGGCGGGATCGTGCTACGGTTTCATTGGGCCCAACGGGGCGGGCAAGACGACCACCATTCGGATCCTAGCGACATTGCTCAAACCCACGTGGGGCGAGGCGAGAATCGACGGCCTGACCGTTGGATATCAAAACGCTCTGATTCGTCCAATCATCGGCTATGTCCCGGACTTCATCGGAACCTACGACGACATGCTGGTATCGGAGTACCTCGAATTCTTTGCCGCCTGTTATGGCATCCATGGATCAACCCGGCGCACCGTAGTGGGCGACGCGCTTGACTTGACTGACCTCACACACAAATCCTCGGCGCAGATCGCTGGCTTGAGTCGCGGCATGAGCCAACGCCTCTCCATCGCGCGGGTGCTGCTGCACGACCCGCAGGTACTACTTATGGACGAACCCGCCGCGGGGCTCGATCCGCGTGCACGCATTGAGATTCGCGAGTTGCTCAAAGAGCTCAGCCGAATTGGAAAGACCATTCTCATCTCGTCTCACATTCTGAGCGAACTCGCCGAACTCT
>JABJQE010000268.1 GCA_018663565.1 Phycisphaerae bacterium | reverse complement strand
TCAACCTTGATGCGATTCAAGCTATGGATGACGATGAGTTCGTCGTCAGGCTGCAGGCCTTCTGTCAGAATTATGGCACGGACTTTCTAGAGGCCATGACCACACATCAATTTAGAATCTTTGCACTCGCCAACAAGGCAAGGAGCAAGACCCTGCGAGATCCGATGGATTCGGGCCGCTTTTTTCTTCAGTCTGATGATGAAATCACGTGGCCTCTGTCCAAGGCCATTCGGAAGGCACTGTGCAAGGGCGAGCCGACCGGGTTTTCACGCCTTGCCGCCGTTCGAGACTTACTTGCGGCGGTCTCTCCGTGGGAGCCAGAGCATCTTGAGTACATGTTGACGACCTGGGCCGAGGCAAATTGTGAAGGCAACCTCGGGAAGGTTGCGCAGCCAATACGCGTAGCAGTAAGTGGCGGCCCGATCAGTCCCCCAATCTTTGACACGCTTGAGATCCTCGGTAAAGATGCGGTACTCAATCGCATCGATAGATGCCTTGCGAGTGAGGCCACGATGATGCAGGAGGCCGGAGCATGACAATGCAATCAACTCTGAGTGTTCTTCTTGACGGCCTGATTGATTTTGCCGGTCTGTTTCCGCCAGCAGAGCTCGAGATGAAGCCAATGGTCGATGAGTACCATCGCGCGGGCATTGATGAGCGTGGCTGGATGCTAGGCCGAGTCATTGTGCCAGCGAGTCAACTCGGCGAATTTGAGGTTGCCGCTGCTGAGTTGCTCCCCGACGAGGACGAGGCAGATCCCTGGTGCCTGAGTGTGTTGACTCGGCCATGCGGCAGCGACGAGCTTGCCGAAGACCTCGCAGTCATCGAATCGTTCAACCGCAAGCATTCGAATCCGGATTCCGGGAGAGCGGTTATTGATGTCATCGAGTTGCGAGGCGGCTCCGCCAAGTCGATTGATGAAACGCTAGATCAACTTCCCGATGATCTCTTTCCATTCGTTGAGGTAGCCGCTTCGCAGGATGTTCGTGGCATGATGACGGTGCTTGCGGGATCTGAGGCGGGGGCGAAGATTCGTACAGGCGGCGTGACTCCAGATCTTTATCCAAGCGTTGGTGAGTGTGCTCGGTTCATTGCCGCAGCTGCGAGCGGCGGGGTCCCGTTCAAGGCCACTGCGGGTCTCCATCATCCGTTGCCAAATGACAACCCTGTGGTGCCAGCTCGGCAGCACGGGTTCTTGAGTGTGTTCCTAGCGGCAACTATTGCCCGTTGTCACGAACTTGATGCAGAAGCCATCGCTGGTCTTCTTGAACTGAGCGATCCCGAGGCCTTTCACTTTGGGGATGAACAGGCCAGCCTCGGCGGATACACCGTGTCGCGAGATGACATCGAAGAGGCGCGGCTTGGATTTGCCATCTCATTCGGTTCATGCAGCGTGCAGGAGCCGTGGGATGATTTGTCAGCGCTCGGACTTCTTGACCACGAACCTACGGAGATTGACTCGTGACGCTCAATGCCACTCATGACCCAGCGCTTTGCAGTTGGGTTGCTTCTGCAAATGCGGTTGGTTCGGACTTCCCTATTCAGAATCTCCCCTTTGGTGTGTTTGAATTCGAAGGGGACGGCCGGATTGGGGTGGCGATTGGTGATCACATTCTCGACTTGTACGCGGCCATCGAGTCGGGTGCACTTGTCTTGGGCAGTGAAGCGGCATGTGCATTGAGTGCTCGTACGTTGAACGATTTCATGGGGCTTGGGCAGTGCGAGTGGCACGCAGTTCGTGTGGCGATCTCTCACTTTCTTGCGGAGGGCTCGGCATCCCACGAGTCACTCTTACGAGCGATGAACAAAACAACCATGCGGCTTCCAGCAGCCATTGGTGATTACACAGATTTCTATGCTGCTCGGGCTCACGCAACCAATGTTGGAAGAATGTTTCGGCCTGACGGAGAGCCACTCATGCCTAACTGGCTTCATTTGCCAGTGGGGTATCACGGACGGGCGAGCAGTGTGGTCGTGAGCGGCACGGATATCCGGCGGCCAAGCGGGCAGTTGAAGCCTGATGATGCGGCTCCGATCTATGGTCCTTGCAGATTGCTTGACTACGAACTTGAGTTTGGGGCATTTGTCGGTACGGCCAATGAGATGGGGTCGACCATTGGCATTGCTGATGCAATGAATCAACTCTTCGGTCTTGTCATTCTGAACGACTGGTCTGCTCGCGATATTCAGAAGTGGGAGTATCAACCGCTTGGCCCGTTCAATGCCAAGAACTTCGCGAGTTCCATCTCGCCGTGGGTGGTCACGATGGAAGCCTTGGCTCCATATCGAAGCGAGGGCCCGGCCCGTCAATCAGATGATCCGCCACTGCTTGAATATCTCCAGCCTGCGGCTGGAAGTGCAGATGCCATTGATGTGAAGGCTGAGGTCTTTCTTGCGTCAGCAGATATGCGAGCACAAGGGACTTCCCCGATGAAGCTCAGTAGCGGGACGCTATCAGATCTCTCGTGGTCCTTTGCGCAGATGCTCGCACACCATACGAGTACGGGTTGCCCAATGAATTCAGGCGACCTGATTGGTAGCGGTACGGTGAGCGGGACAGAGAAATCGTCGCGTGGTTGCATGCTCGAATTGTGCTGGCGTGGCACAGAACCAATTGAGTTGCCAGATGGCACAGAACGTCGTTTCCTGCTCGATGGTGATGAACTGACCATTGTGGCCTTCTGCGAAAAAGTGGGCGCTGCTCGAGTCGGGCTCGGTTCGTGTTCCGGCGTTATTCAGCCCGCTACGAACTGAAGCACCGCCTGCTAGCTACCAGATTGAAGACATTCCATGGGTGCTTCGTTATAGAACGGGATGTTCCATCCAGGCCCCCCACAGGTTGGCGTGGATTAGTGGCTTTGCTCAAGTGGCTTGCCCACTGGAATCGGCTTCCAATCACTCCATGAATCCGTGTACTCCGGCGCATCCATCTGCAGCGCTGCTGCGGTTGGGAAGAGCGGCCTCTCCGTGTCGATCATGATGACAAGCTCATCTGTGTGCGTCTCATCGAGGGTGGCTTCTACTGTGCCTGGATGTGGCCCGTGCGGGAGGCCCTGTGGGTGCATCGTGATAGAGCCTTCGGAAATGCCTCGCCGCGCGGTGTACTTGCTATCGCAGTAGTACATCACCTCGTCGCTATCGACGTTGCTGTGGTTGTAGGGCACTTTGATTGACTGCGGATGGAAGTCCAGCATGCGAGGGCAGAAGGCGCAGATCACAAATCCGCCTGCAGCGAAGACCTGATGCGTTGGCGGAGGCATGTGATGTTTGCCTACGATCGGGCTGAAATCATCAACGTTAAAGCAGTAGGGGTAGTAGCACCCGTCCCAACCAATGATGTCAAGCGGGTGGTACGGGTAGGTGTACGAGTGCACGCTGTTAACGGCTTTGATGCGAACTTCGAAACTACCCATTTCATCGTGTGTCATGGGCATCTCGGGCGTGCGGAGATCTCGCTCGCAATACGGAGCATGTTCAAGAAATTGCGATGTTTTCTCGGAGACGTACCGCTTCGGCGGAAGAATGTGGGAGCCGTTTGCAGTCTCTGTGATTAAGTACCGGTCGTCAGGATCGTCTTTGCCCTTGGGGTCGAACACCATGCGGTAGATCGTGCCCTTTGGAATGATGACGAAGTCACGCGGGCGGAATTGCAGCGTGCCGAATATCGTGTGCAGCGTGCCAGTGCCGTAGTGAATGTGCAAGCACTCATCGGCTTGTCCGTTCTTGTAGTGGTAGTCCATCGGGCTGGCCGGCACACAAATGCCGATCTCGCAGTCAGTATTTCCAAACAGCACGGTGCGCCCAGTGATTGGATCGCCTGCCGGTTTCGCGTCGAATGTAGTGAGATGCCGCATTCGCATGACATTTGATTCGAGTAGTTCGACTTTGGTGGAGTATTCGCACTTCCATCCTGTGACCTGTGTCGGCGGATGTATGTGATACATCGTTGACGATGGGCCAACAAATCCCTCTGTACCGAAGACCTCTTCCGAATACAGCACGCCATCCGGCCTGCGGAACTGGATATGTCGTTTCGGGGGAATGTCGCCAAGGGTGGTGTAGTAGGGCATGTGACTAGTCTCCGCGGGGCATTGTAGAGGGCGTCGGCTGGAATGGCGACTTGCCCTGTCTTCCTCAGTTCGCCAAGGGTTGTGCCGGTAGTCGAGGTCGCATCAAGGGCAGTAGTATCCACGGCTCTATGCGACATATTGCAGTAGCGACAACATCACGAGCGGATTGGGGGCATGTTGAGCCGG
>JABJQE010000034.1 GCA_018663565.1 Phycisphaerae bacterium | reverse complement strand
TGTGCACGATCAAGAAGCCGTCTTAGAGGCGATGTTCACGCACGTGGACTTTGCGCGAGATGTTGAGTTAACGCAGGGGCCACTTGACATTCTGGACCACGCTGCGGCTCGCCGCGGCGCGGGTGGAAAAATTGGCTTTGATGCGACGCCGCGATGGGCAGGCGAAGAGGGGGAAAGCGATTCCTGCGAGCAGCCGCCAATTGTTGAGTGCCGCGATGGCATGCAAAGCCTTACGTCGAGTGCGATGCCGCAGTGGGGACGCGGTCGGTGTGTAGTGCTTTCTTCTACTTGCGACGTATCAACAATTCACGACGCGATCGCGGGCTGGAATGGGCTTGCCCTCGTGCTTGACAGCGATGTCGATCTTCACAACCGACTGCACGTGTGGTTTCATGTGCTAGCGGGGTGTGATCCAGCTCGTGATATATCTGTTCGCGAGGGCGTCATGGTGCTTGATGCGCGAACGAAGCCGGCCTCCTCACAGCCCGGCGAGCACGTGCGTGACTGGCCACCATTCCTCGGGTGGACTGATGTGTCAGTGTGAGGCGAGCGAGCTTGGACCGTGCCATCCTTCATTCGCGGCCGCGACTTCTGAGTCCTTCAAGAAGAAGTAATACAGGTGGCCTTCATTCTTTTGCCGCCCGGCAAGCAGTTCGGCCATTGGTCCCGACCCGAGATACAGGTCGGCTCGGCCGGGTGCCCGAATGGCGCCGCCGGTGTCTTGGTCGTACATGAATTGGCTGAACCGGTCAGGATCTCCGGCGAACCGCGCCGCCGTGGTGTCTACGAGCACCACACCGCCTCGTGGGAAGATCTGTTTGTCGGTTGCGACAGAACGCCGCGAGGTGACGGGAAAGCCGAGTGAGCCGGCTGGCCATGACCCTCCGTCATACTCTTGAAAGAACACATACGACTCGTTTTCATTCATCGAGTCTTTGACTGCAGCAGGGTTGGTCTTCCACTTCCGGCGAATCGCTTGCAGGCTGACCTCGCCTTCAGATAGGACGCCGCGTTCGACGAGTGCTCTGCCAAGACTTGAGTATGGTCGGTCGGTCTTGCCGGCATATCCGAGATACATGGTGGTGCCGTCTTGCATCATGAGTTTGGCCGATCCGTTGACGTGCACGATGTACGCGTCGAGCGGGTCTTCAAGCCACACTACTTCGGTGCCATCAAGCATGCCGGTCCGTTCGATTTCATTGCGGGACGGCCACGGGTCAATACCGCCGTCGGCGCGGCGGCGTCCGAGTGGTTCGCCGGTTTCGGCGTGAGTCACGAGGTCGCTTGGACGGCCGTACAGCGGAGTATTGAAACCGGTTCGTTGTGTGTGGCTCGCGCGAAATGTTGGGGAGCAGTAGGCGGTGAACAAGACAGTGCCGTCGTCGTCGCACCCAATCGATTCGTAGACGTCGAACTTCCGGAGCAATTCAGAACGAAACGCGGTGAGGCTTGGCGACGTGTCGCACAAATCACGAAAGGCTACGACGCTTGCTCGGGCCTGGCTGTGGTCGATGTCGCAGCTCGGGAACCACTGCAGAGTGGATGGCTTGTCAAACCACGTGATCGATTCATCGGCGGCGTCACGGAGAAAGAGATCTCTATCGTTCCAGGCCCGGTCGATAGCGGTCAGTCGCTGCGGGTCCGTGACACGCCGCAGGGGTGATTGGCCTGTAGGAAGGGGCCGGGCGTAATTCTTGCTCGCCGTCTTGGCGGGAGCGTCGACGTGTTGTTGTTGGCAGCCAATGGTGGCGAGGGTGGCTGCGAGAAGGGCAATGATGCGGGTCGTATTGGTCATCGTGTCCGGGCTCCGTTCCTAGGGGGCAGTGGCGTAAGACCGTCGCGGGCCCTCTCTGTCTCTGTGCATCGGCCTGATGGGCATCAAATGCCCATATATCCAAGTCGCCAAAATGACTTGGGCGAGGTGATGAGAGTACACTGTGGCTCATCCGAGCGAATTGGAGATCCAATCATGACAACTCTCACTTTCAATACGAATATCTTGGCTTTCGGCATGCCGGGGGGCTGGGAATGGGTGGTCATCTTGATGATCGGATTGCTGATCTTTGGCCGTCGTCTGCCCGAGGTCGGCCGCAGCATCGGCAAGAGTATTGTGGAATTCAAAAAGGGCGTCAAAGGCATTCATGACGAAATTGACGCCGAATCATCACGCCCAACATCCGATGAGCCGGCCAAGCTCACCGGAGAAACTGAAAACCGAGTGGATTTGACCACCCCCGTCAAGGAAGAAATGCCCGCACGCCACGACGAGAAAAATTAGTAGGCGGGCCCTGCGTATACTGCCTCAATCCCGAATTCGGGCGATTAGTTCAGTTGGCTAGAACGCACGGATCACACCCGTGAGGTCACAGGTTCGAGTCCTGTATCGCCCATTGGTTACGGCCCTTCGCCAATCAGTATCACTGACTGCGAGCCCATCATCAGTAGCTCGAACTCGCCGGCCAACTGAGCGTGGATATACCTTAGGCGCTCTCGGCCTTGACAGCTCAATTGGAGGTAGATTGGCAAGCGGGGAGGACCGTGATCGACTCGCAAGGAGTACCGCAACCATGCATACCAGACGACTCGCTGCCCTGCTCTCACCCTTTGTGTTACTGACCACCACCCTCCCTGCCGGGACCATCACAGTCGATCTTGGTGGCGGTGGCGACTACTTGGACATCCAGTCTGCAGTCAATGTCGCATCGGATGGCGACACCATCCTCATCATGCCCGGCACTTATACGCAGTCCGGCAAGGCCGCGGCGGTCGTGTGGATGCTCAACAAGAGCATCACACTCGAAGGCGTCGGCGACGCAGCATCGGTCATCATTGATGCCGAAGATGCGCGGTACGGCATACATTTCTACTCCTCAGAAACAGCCATGCCGACGATCCGCAACTTGTCCGTCACGCGAGGGCAGGGCGCCGGAATTCGCGCTTACTCCAGCCACCCGAGCATCGAGTCATGCCTGATCTTCGAATGCAATGGTCCGGGTGTCATCGCAGCCGGGAGTGCTTCCGTGTTGATGCAGGACTGCGAGGTGTCCTACAACGTCAGTGGCCATGGGCCTGCGATCTGGAATCCCGGTGCAACAGTGACGGCGGAGAACTGTGAGTTTCATCACAACGAAGCGACAAATGGCACGCCACTGGACAATACGCTGAGCGGCAGTTCTATGAGCTTGACAAACTGCGAGATTCACCACAACACCGGAACAACAGGCGGTGGCGTGTACTCAACATTCAGCACCCTAGTCGTAGTAGATTGCGAAATTCATCACAACCATGGTGATTACGTAGGCGCGGCCGTCTATGCCTATGGAACCGGGTCAGCACAGATTGCCGGTTGCGACATCTCTTGGAACACGACTCCCTTTGATGGGGGCGCCGTTGCCGCCACAAGCGGCGCTTTACTCGAACTAACTTCGTCGGTCATTCATGCAACCGAGGGCCGCGGAGTCAGCGTCTCATTCGGGTCTGATGCAACCATCGACAACTGCACCCTGACATCAAACATTGCAGATGATTGGGGCGGTGCGATCTACCTCAATGGGGGTACACACACCATCACGAATTCGACCATTGCGGGCAACTGGGCACTGAATGGTGCCGCCATCGGCACGAATTGGCAGACGTCGGTCGCCATCGACAACTGTGTCATCGCTAACAACACCTCCACAGACCTCTGGAGCGCCGCCCTCATTTCCTCCTACACCGAAGGGGAAGTGCTCTCGATCGGGAACTCCGGCATGTGCAACAACATTCCCGAGCACATGGGCAGCCACTTCTCCAGTGGCGACCTTGGCACCAATGTGTTCGAGACCTTCTGTACATGGTGCCCCGGAGATGCCGATGAATCCCTGACCACCGGCCTGTCCGATGTGTTCTGGATCATCGATCGATGGGGTCCGTGCGATGGCGGGTGCCAGGGCGACTTCGACGGAGACCAAGCGATCGGTATCGGCGACCTGCTGCATGTCCTCGGGGACTGGGGATGCACGGTTGCAGACCCGATGTAGGGTTTCGTGAGCGTGTCTCTGCTGGTGAGCGGTTCACGCAGATTGCAGCGGACGCTAGGTTTCGGAAGGAGTACGTCCGACTGCAGGCAGAGAGTTGCACTCTCAACCTTCAATCCACTCCTATAACCCCTGCTATCCACCCATCTTACCCACTCCTTCATAGATTCAATAATAGTCCTTTGAGGCTAAAGGTTAC
>JABJQE010000267.1 GCA_018663565.1 Phycisphaerae bacterium | reverse complement strand
GCAGCACCACGAGCCAAGATAGACCGGATTGAAACATATCCAGGATCAGCTTCTCAAAGAGTGCTACGTCATCTCTGACTGGCACGCCCCACTCTTCGTCGTGATAGGCCACGTACTGCGGATCAGTGCCGCACCAAGAACATCGGGTTGATTCGGCCAGAGATCCCATAGCAATCCGATTGTATGCGTCCTGAGACGATACGCTGCACGATCATGTTGACCGTGCACAATCTTCGCAAGTCATATGGGCCAACGCCTGTGCTTCAGGGCGTCTCACTCGAGGTTCGCGCAGGCGAGATAGTGGGTCTCGTTGGGCCCAATGGCGCCGGCAAGACCACACTTCTCAAGTGCATTGTTGGGGTTGTTCATGTGGATAGTGGCACGATTGAAGTGGGCACTATCGATGCGAGGGCCGACTCGCTCGCCGCTCGCCGGATGATTGGATACTCCCCAAGTGAAACGGCCTTGTATCACAGAATGCGCGCGGCAGATCTCTTGAGGTTTGCTATTGGCTTCCATCCACACTCGAATATCTCTCAGGGCCTCGCACTACTGGACGAATTTGGCGTCCCAGGGCGGCGGCGAGTCAGCGCTCTAAGCCACGGCATGAAACGAAAGGTCTTGCTAGCGCAGGCCATCTCAAGTGGTGCGCCGATGCTTATTCTCGACGAGCCCATGGAAGCATTCGACCCAGCGGCAAGAAAAGTCGCCATTGATCTGCTGCAGGAGGCGGCCAGCAGTGGCCGCGCCGTTCTGTGCTCGTCACACGATCTCGCCAGCACCGAGCGACTCTGCGACCGCGTAGTGTTTCTTCATGGTGGACGCGTGTTGCGAGAGGGCCCAACTGGAACGCTATTGGCAGAGGCGGGTCGGCTTGTACACATCACGCTCCGTACGCCAATGACCGCGAACGAACTTCCGCAACATCCGGGTTGGAAATGGTCTGGAAATAGCACAAACTGGACGCTTCTTCACGACGGCTCTCCCGAAGACGTGCTGACATCCATCGCCATGCTTCCAATTGCATCTATCCGAACAGGTGATGGTTCGCTTGATGAAGTATTTGCAACGCTCTATCTGGACCCTCAACCATGAGTCTGTGGAAGCAGTACCTGCGACAAGGATGGTGGATCACCCTTGGGTACTTCATCATTCTTGAAGCCGCAATGGTGGCCGCCATTCTGTACTGGCCACGCTTTCGCGACAATATGCCAGCCATTGCGAAGCTCGTTCCATTTCGCGCCATTCAAGATCTGCTCGCATCCATGGAGCATGCGGGCTACTGGCCATACCTCGCGGTGCAGCAATGGTTCAAGGGGTGCAGTTTATTTGGCGTTGCAGCCATTGCATTCATTGGAAGTGGCATCATTGCAAGGGAAGCTGATCAACGGACCGCTGAGTTCCTGCTCTCGCGCCCAGTATCGCGACGTCGAATCCTGCTCGTTCGCCACGCCATGCTTACCGCGATGATCACGGCGCCGGTTCTCGTGAGTTCAGTTTCAGCCATTTGGCTTAGCCAGAGCGTGGGTGAAGCAATTGGTTGGGGAGAAGTTCTGGTCTCCTCAGTGTTCATGAGTCTGTTTCTGTGGACATTGGTTTCACTCACCACCATCGTGTCAACCTATTCAGTCAACCAAATGACTGCTGGGGCAACAGTTGTGGGCTTTGCACTTGTGTCCTTTGCCATGTACCTCGTTGAGGGCATCAACCAATGGAGTCCATTTGCACTGATTGATGTTCGGATCTTTATGGATATCCACAATGGTGAATACCCCTGGTGGATTGCCGGGGGGTTCATATTGGCATCCATGACCATGCTGCACTTTGCCGATCGACGCCTTGCTCGTCGCGACTTCTGAGTATCTCGTAGGCTGCTCTCATGCGAGCATTACTCGGAAGCGGCGGCATTCGAACCGAAGAGCGCAAGACACTCTACATCGAGGAGACGCAGCGTCACTTTGGTGATGTCAAACAGATTCTCTTCATCCCCTGGGCGCTTGATGACCATGACGCCTACGTCGCGCTCATGAATGAGCGCGGCCTGGACGCCGGATACGAACTTGTTGGCATCCACACGTTTGACGATCCGATCAATGCAATTCGGAACGCAGAAGCCATTTCTGTTGGCGGCGGAAACACCTTCCGGCTGGTGTGGGAACTGCACCGAACACGCGCCATGTCTGCCATTCGAAACCGGGTCATCGATGACGGCGTGCCCTACATGGGTGTCAGTGCCGGCACGAACGTCGCGTGCCCAACACTTCAAACCACCAACGACATGCCAATCATCCGGCCGGAGTCTTTTGTAACACTCGGGCTCGTTCCATTCCAGGTCAACGCGCACTACTTTGGCGGCTCAACGTGGGTGCGGCTTCAAGACGGGACATACATGGAACACTTCGGCGAGACCCGCGACGATCGACTTTGCGAGTACCACGAGGTCAATGACCTTCCAGTGGTTGGGTTGCGAGAGGGCTCCTTTCTTCGATGCCATGACGACACCGTCGAATTAGTTGGGTCACCAGCCCGCGTCTTCGTCACTGGGCAAGAAGCAATCGATATCACGCCCGGCAACATGATGACAGCATTATCTCCCTGATCTCGCTCTATTCGCACTCCTGCGTCTGTTGCAAATCACACTCAAGTCTGCTCTTATGCCCCAATGCGACCAATACTCCAGATCGCGACCGCTGCGGTCATGGTTACCGCGGGATGTCAAGTCGGTCCAGATTACACAACGCCCGAGATGCCGCTCCCAGACGACTTCGCCTGGACCGATGGCGCTGAAGAGTTGCCTCCAGAGTATCCCGCTGAGTGGTGGACGCTTTTCAATGATCCGGTATTAGACTCGCTCGTCGCACGCGCCACCGCGAACAACTTCAATCTCCGAATTGCCGCTGAACGGATTGACCAGTATCGCTCTCAGTACAGCATCGCATCAGCCGACCTGTATCCAGACATTCAAGCGGTCGCTGCCTACAGCCGAAACCGAGTACCGGCCACAGACTTTGGTTCGGCTGGCTCCTCTCAAAGCGGTGCCTTTAACTCGTGGGGCATTGGCGTTGATGCGTCCTGGGAGATCGATCTCTTCGGACAGATCGCTCGAGGCATCGAAGCCGCTGTGGGCGATTTACAGGCAGAAGTCGAGAACTGGCGATATACAATGATCTCGCTACGGGCAGAAGTAGCCTCGTCATACATGTCACTACGAACGCTCCAGGCGAGACTCGGTGTCGCGAACCGAAATATCGAATCACAGCGACGCTATGTCGAACTGCTCAATCAACAGCTGACGATGGGCACTACCACAGCTGGGACAGTAGCGCAGGCGGATGCTGTACTTGCTCAGTTCGAAGCTCTGATTCCACAATTTGGCGTTTCAATGTCTGCAGAAATGGCCAACCTCGCAATTCTGCTCGGCACCACCCCAGGGGCACTCACTCGAACAATTCCCGCAGGCCAAGGTATCCCCGCCGTTCCAACCGAAATCGCCGTGGGCATTCCGGCTGACCTACTTCGTCGCAGACCTGATATCCGCGCAGCTGAACGAACTCTCGCTGCCGCAACAGCTCGAATCGGTCAAGCTACCGCAGACCTCTATCCAAAGTTATCTCTCACCGGGCAGTTTGGGTTCTCTGCATCGAGCGCGACCGACCTCTTCCAGTGGGCGAGCCGATCCTATAATTTTGGGCCAAGACTCACATGGGACTTCTTCAATGGCGACCGCATTCGATCCGTCGTGAATCAACAAGAGTCATTGACCAGACAAGCCCTTCTTGAATATGAGAACACCGTGGTCCAAGCGATTGGTGAAGTTGAGAGCAACCTGATCGGCTTTGCCCTTGCGGCGCAACAGCGAAACAATCTCGCTGAGGCTGCCGAATCTGCCCAGTTGGCCTACGACCTATTGCTCGATCAATATGAACATGGTGTCACCAGCTTCCTTGCGGTAATTGTCGTGCAGCAGAGCCTGCTTGAAACTGAAGATTCACTCGCACAGGCACGTGGCCTGTGCGCCGAGACGATGGTCGAACTCTATCGATCAATTGGTGGTGGTTGGACAACCGGCGTACTTCCCACACTTGCCTCCGAGACCAAGGACTCGTCCTCATGATGTATCGATGTGTTCAAATCTCAATGCTGTGTCTTTTTGTAATCGGGTGCGAAAAAGAGGCGGCAAAGCCAACTGCCACGCCCGCTATTCCGGTCACGACCGCAAAGGCAAAGATGGGCACCTTCCCCGTCAAGAGAACGTACCCAGCCATTGCATCACCCGTGTGGGAAGTTGACATCATTGCCCGGGTCGAGGGCTGGCTAGAAACTCGCCACGTTCGCCAAGGCTCACTCGTTGAGAAAAACGAACTTCTCTTTACGCTTCAAAAGGCACCGTTTGAAGCAGACCTCTTGTCGGCAACAGCGGCGGTTCAGCAAGCCGAAGCACAAGAGCTGCTCGCCCAAGTAATCTACGACCGCAACGCTCCACTTGTTGCGTCGGGAGCGATTGCCGCAGAAGACTTGGATCAATATAAAGCCAACCTTGCTGTTGCGAAGGCCGAGGTAGTTGCTGCCGAAGCTCAGGTTATTCAGGCTGAACTCAACCTTTCCTACACCGAAATCCGAGCACCGATACAAGGCCGCATTGGCGCGACGTCGATAGACCCTGGGACGCTCCTCATTCCAGGCACTACGAATTCCACACTGTGCACACTCATCATGGTTGATCCAATTCGAATCAACTTCGCTCCGTCGGCAAATGAGTTTCCCGAATATCTTGCGAAATGGACGACGGACACACCACTGCATGCCGAAGTTGTCATACCACGGCAATCAACATGGAAGCGAGATGGCATCATCACATTTGTGGACAACGCGGCAAACCCAAACACCAGCCTAATCCGCATGTGGACCGATGTCGACAACACTGGACACGACTTGCTTCCTGGTCAATACTGCGAAGCTACCGTCACGATGAATGTTCTAGAAGACGTTGTCACCATTCCGTCAAACGCACTTGTCCAGGTCGCCTCAGAACAATACGTTTGGGTTGTTGGATCAGATTCGAAGGTCACTGAAACAAAGGTCGTTGTGAATTTCCAGCAAGACGGAACTGCTGTACTGAAGTCTGGCATCAAATCCGGCGACAGAATCGTCGTTGAGGGTATGTTAAAGATCCGCACTAACGGAACCCTCATTAAGGAAGCAGAGCCACCGTCAGCGCCCGGAACACCCCCACCCTCACTGAAGTCCGGTGAAACGAAGAAGAACGACTGATGATCGACTTCTTTATCAAACGCCCGATCTTCGCCACAGTGGTCTCGCTGGTCATCACATTGGTCGGTCTGGTCTCTATGAGTGTGATACCAATTGCGTTGTATCCACAAGTGGCCCCACCCATGGTCACGGTGACATCAAATTACACCGGCGCCTCAGCTGATACCGTTTCCAATGTCGTTACACGGCTCATTGAAGAGCAGGTCAATGGCGTAGAGGGCATGATTTACATGTCCTCATCAAGCACCAATAACGGCACGTCCACCATTCAAGTTACGTTTGAAGTTGGATACGACCAAAACATTGGCGCCGTTGACGTTCAGAATCGCATGCAACAAGCGGAGGCACGCTTGCCAAGTGAGGTGCAGCGATCAGGCGTCACGGTCACAAAGCAGTCCACGCAAATGACCGCAGTCATTTCACTTATATCTCCTGACAATCGATTCAATAGCGCGTATCTCAGTAACTACGCAGACATCCACGTAACCGACTCTCTTGCCCGAGTCGCGGGCGTCGGCGAAGTAACCAACTTTGGCCTTCGCCAGTACGCCATGCGGATTTGGATGGATCTGGATCTCATGGCGACCTATCGAATCTCTACCGAAGAGATTATCTCGGCCATCTCTGATCAAAATCAGCAAGTTGCTGCAGGGTCCGTTGGCCTACCGCCTCTCGACGGAACACCTGCATTTAACCTACAAATCAACACGCTTGGCCGCCTTGTGACAGCCGATCAATTCGGCGACATTATTCTCCGAGCTGAACCCGGCCAAGTGGTCCGGCTGAAAGACGTCGCCAGAGTTGAACTTGGCGCAGCAACATATTCCAGTGACAGCATGCAAAGTGGCGAGCCCGCTGCGCAGTTAGCAATATTCCAACTCAGCAGCGCCAACGCCCTCGATGTATCAGCCGGAATCGAGTCGACCATGGATCGACTTGCCAAGAACTTCCCGGAAGGGATGGCTTGGAAAATGACGTTCAACTTCACCAACTTTATCCGTGCCTCCATTACGGATCTCTTGTGGACCATCCTGGAGGCTGTCGCGCTAGTTGTATTCGTGATCTTCGTCTTCTTACAGTCATTCCGCGCGACACTCATACCAGTCATTGCTATTCCCGTTTCAATCATTGGCGCCTTTGGCGGCATGTTACTTTTCGACTTCAGTATCAACATGCTGACGCTTCTGGGCCTGGTATTGGCAGTCGGGCTTGTTGTTGACGATGCCATTGTGGTTGTCGAAAACGTAGAACGCGAACTCGAAGACGCCGACGACGATACGCCCATCAGTGATATTGTCTCGAAGTCCATGCGCCAAGTTCGTGGACCTATTGTTGCTACAACCCTCGTTCTCTTGGCAGTCTTTGTGCCCGCCGCTGTCATGCCGGGTATCACCGGGCAGCTTTACAACCAATTCGCGTTGACAATTGTGTTCTCTGTGGTCATTTCATCGATTGTGTCACTCACCATGACGCCAGCGATGTGCACTCTCCTCCTTCGTAAGAAGGATGGACGCAGCTTGATTCACAAGCTATTCCAGCCGTTTAATAGTTTGATCGACTGGAGCACCAAAAAATATGGGTCAGTCGTGAAGGGGTTTAGTAGAGTCGCATGGCTTGCCGTGGTCGCACTTGCAGCCATTCTGGGTGGCACGTTCCTCCTGCTCATGAATACCACCACGTCATTTGTTCCCAATGAGGATCAGGGATACCTCTTCATTGCTGTGCAGTTGCCCTCTGGCTCATCACTCGAACGCACTAGACAAGTTGAGCACAAGGTTCTTGAAATCTGCAACGGCATACCTGAGATCGAAGATATCGTCGAAATTATTGGGTACGACTTCATCTCAAGCACCAGCCAAACCAACGCTGGGTTCATGGTGCCAATTCTTAAGCCTTGGGATGAGCGAACGGGCGAAGGGCAAAGTGCCGCGGCCATCGAGAAAAAACTCCAAATGGCGTTTGCTGGAATCCCGGACGCCATCGTCCTCGCAGTAAATCCACCAGCCATTCAGGGCCTTGGCACAGTTGGCGGATTTGATCTGCGACTCCAAGACATCAATAATGTTGGCCTTGACACACTCACCGATGCAGCAAAAAAAGTGCTCTATGCTGCCAATCAGCAACCATACCTTGGAAGCGTCTACACAACGTTTCGCAAAGACGTTCCGCAACTCTGGCTTGACATCGATCGGACCAAAGCTGAGACCTCTAAAGTAGATGTGGGATCACTCTTCACTGCTATACAAGCAGCCCTAGGGTCGTATTACATCAACGACTTCAATCGCTTTGGGCGTGTGTATCAGGTGATGGTCCAGGCGAAAGCTGAATACCGAATGGAACCTGATGACATCATGAATGTCCGCATTCCAACAACGGATGGTGCAATGGTCCCTCTTGGATCATTCGCTTCGTACAGCCGAATCACTGGCGCAAACAATATTCCGCATTACAACATCTACGACTCCATTCCAATCAATGGTGGCGCAGCACCTGGTTATAGCAGTGGCACGGCCATCAAAGTAATGGAATCGATTTGTGACAAAGTGCTTCCTGATGGTGTCGATTACGAGTGGTCCGGGCTGACATACCAAGAAATCAAGGCCGGCAACCTCGCCCCCCTCGTCTTTGCGTTGGCACTGATTGCTGTATTCCTCTTTCTCGCAGCCCAATATGAGAGTTGGACCCTGCCCATTCTTATTCTTATGGCCGTACCACCGGGCATTCTTGGCGCGTTGGCCTTCTTGCTCGCCCGTGGGTTCGCCTTAGATGTCTACGGCCAAATTGGACTCGTCATGTTGATTGGTCTCGCTGCGAAGAACTCTATCCTCTTGGTTGAATTCGCCAAGGAACACCGCGAAGCTGGTGGAGGAATCGTCGAATCGGCAATTGCTGGCGCAACCCTACGACTCAGGCCAATCCTGATGACAGCAATCTCATTTGGCATTGGCGTGTTACCTCTTGTCCTAGCCTCCGGCGCAGGAGCAAAGAGTAATCAGTCAATTGGTACGACTGTCTTCGGTGGCATCTTCGTCGCAACAATCGTCACGCTCCTGCTCGTACCAACCCTGTACGTAGTCGTCGAATCAATGCGACACAAGTTCGGCTTCGGCAGCACGGCACCAGAACCAGGTAGCGACGGCTGAGCCGCAGGGTGGCTGCCGGCTAGTTGATGCGATCACAAGGACAGCACTTACGATTTTCGCTAAGCCACAAGTACCTGCACATTAGATAAAGTAAACGGCAGTCAGTTCAGGCCGAGTTGGTTGAGGAGGAAGGCGTCTTCCCAGGCAATTTCTCGGTAACGCGCGTAGCGGCCGCTGGCGCCGCCGTGGCCGGCGCCCATATTGGTGCGTTGAAGAATTGGGTTTGTGTCAGCTGCTGATGTGGTGTGATCGCGAAGTTTGGCTACCCATTTTGTGGGCTCCCAGTATTGGACGCGAGGATCATTCAAGCCCGCTGTGACCAAGATGGCAGGGTAAGGCTTTGGACCAACATTGTCGTAAGGAGAATACGACAGCATCGTCTTGTAGAAGTCTGGGTCGGCAGGGTTGCCCCACTCTTCGTACTCTCCGACCGTCAATGGAATCGTTGGATCGAGCATCGTGCTTACAACGTCAACAAAGGGAACACCCGCGTTGGCAACTCGCCAAAGATCTGGCCGCATATTGAGCACGGCACCGATCAGCAGGCCACCGGCGGAACCACCTTCGATCGCAATGCGGTCGGAGTCAACCCAGCCCTTTTGTATCAGCCCTTCAGCAACATCAATGAAGTCGGTGAACGTGTTTTGCTTCTCGTGAAACTTGCCGGAGTCGTACCAATACCGACCCATTTCGCCACCACCACGAACGTGGGCCACCGCATACACAACCCCACGGTCAATCAAAGATGGTCGAGTCGATGAAAAGTATGGATCCATCGATGAACCATACGCACCGTATCCGTACAGAAGCATCGGGCTTGAGCCATCGAGTGGAGTGTCTGCCAGATGAGAAATTGATACTGGAATCATGACCCCATCCCGCGCAGGAATCATCACACGGGTCACGGCATACTTTGAGCCATCCCACCCCGGCACTTCACGTTGCTTCCGCACGTTCCACTCAAGGTCATCAAAGTTGATATCAACCGTCTGAGTTGGCGTCACTGGCGACATGTAGTTGATTCGAACAAATGGGGCGTCGTACACTTCGTTTCCACCGTTGACACCAATGGTTGCCACTTGTTCGGGTAGTGGCACAATACGCCGATCGAGAGAATTTGGATCAAGCAGTTCAAGAGCCGTGTAACCCCCCCGCCGCTCACTGAGAACAATCGAATCCTGAAAAGATGACACTCCGGTGAGGTAGACAGCCGGATCATGTGGGACAAGCTCCCGGCCCAATTGGCCGAGCGTGTCATCTGCAACCTCTACCAATCGAAAGTTGTCACCGGAATCATTGATCCGCACCAAGAATCGATCGCCGTGGTGATCGACGTCGTACTCAATGCCCTCAGTCCTGGGTAACACCGCTACTGGCTCGCTAGCTTCCTCGCCTACCGCGATAAATCGCACCTCACTTGTAAGTGTCGATTCGATTGGGATGACAACTCCAGCGCCATCAGGCAATCGATTCACACCCACCCAGAATCGTTCATCGCCTTCCTCTGCCACTATCACATCGTCAGCATGCGATGTTCCAACAACATGACGATACACTCGGTCTGGTCGATTCGCTTGATCGAACCGAAGATAGAACACTGTCTTGTCATCAAGCCACGCAAGATCGAACGCAGCGACATCATCTATTGGCTCATCAACCTGCTTTCCAGATGCGATATCCCGAATGGTTAGCGTGGCGTGTTCAGCCCCAGTGGTGTCTTGTAGCCACGCCACGAGTGCGCCGGACGGACTGATCGCAATATTGGTCACACTAAGATAGTCATGGCCACTCGCAAGTTCGTTCTCATCAAGCACGACCTGTAGCACATCATCTCTCTTGCGGAGCAACACCGGATAGTCCTGCCCCTTCTTCGTCTCTGACCAATACGTCCAGCCATCCTCACCCATCCAGGGCACGGTGGAATCGTCTTCAACCAACCGGCCTAGAAACTCGTTGTACAACTGTTCGCGAAGCGGTTCGAGATCGGCTGTCATTGCTTCGGCGTACGCGTTCTCAGCATTGAGGTGCGCGATGACCTCTGGATTCGCCTTGTTGCGCATCCACGTGTACGGATCAACTCGGGTGATCCCGTGCTCAACTGTCACCTGTGGCGCAATTCGAGCGTCTGGTGGACTTGATGAAATGCTCATGGCAATAACTACGCACAATTGAAACATGAAGATCGCCTCCTTAGCCCAGCAGTGTAGAGCACAAGATCAGTACTATTGCGGATTCCATGAATGTGCTTACGTGGAATGTAAACGGACTTCGAGCAGCGATTCGGAAGGGAATCGCTGGCTGGATTGACCGTCTCTCGCCGGATGTCGTCATGCTGCAAGAAATTCGATGCCGGCCCGATCAACTTGACGAGGCAACATTTCCATTCAAGGGATGGCATGCCGCATGGAACCCTGCTGAGCGGCCGGGCTACGCGGGCACCGCCGTTTTTTCGCGTCTACCACTTCAAGTCCTACATACGGGAATCGATTCGCAATCAGATCCTGATGGCCGTGTTCTTCGGGTTGATGTCGGTGGTGTTGATCTCGTAAGCACTTACTTGCCAAGCGGCTCATCGAGCGAGGCTGCTGCTGCCAAGAAGGCTGCATTTGCGGCTGACTTCAGGCCCTGGATTGACTCTCTCAAACGACGACGCAGACCAGTGCTCATCGGGGGCGACCTTAATATTGCCCGGGACAAACGAGACATATTCCACTGGAAATCCAATCAGAACAACAGTGGGTTTCTCCCCCATGAACGTGCCTGGATGAACGACATCGTCAGCTCGGGCTGGCATGATCTCGTACGGCAACACGCGGGCGATGTCGACGGCCCATACACGTGGTGGTCCAATCGAGGCCAAGCTCGATCGCTCGATCGAGGGTGGCGAATTGACTACATGCTCGCGAACGCCAAGGCAGCGCAGTCGGCAGAAGCCCCACAGGTCCACCGGGCCGCGGGACTAGCCGTCTCAGACCACGCACCGATAACTGTCAATATCTCTTGAATTCCGTCAAACAGATACCGGAAAGCGTCATAGATATTTAATAGTCAGGGCAATATGACCAGAGTCGTCTGGCAAGATCTCCCTACTAAGAGGCACGCCCCATGTGTTCATTGAGCCCCCACTTACGTATTGCACCGCTATTGATCGCCGCCGCGACGCCTAGCGTTAATGCGCAGTCATGCCCAACATCGGACACATGGCCCGCGGGCGGTGGTGATGGAATTCGGTACGGTCGAGCTGTTGATATCGAGGGTTCATTTCTTGCTGTCGGCGACTACAGTGCGAACAGTTACACCGGATCTGTCTCAATGCGCGAATGGAACAGAAATGTGTGGGGCGATCCACAGGTACTCACCGGGACTGCCACGGGTGAGGGATTTGGATCCTTACTCGATCTTTCAGATAACTGGATTGCAATCACTGCGCCCGACTACAACACTGGCGCAATCGATATGTATCACCACGACGGTGAGAATTGGAACTACGAAGATAGTTACGAAACACCTGGTGAATACACACTGATTCATTCGTCCATGTCCTATCCGTGGATCGCTGTTGCAGAACTGCACGAATCGGGCGCGTTGATGCGTGTCCAAATGTTGCAATATGATGCCGTAAACAATACGTGGCCAGTGGGCGATACTTTAATTATGCCCGCTAATAGTGATGATCAAGCGTTTGTGTCTATCGATGATAATTTCCTTGCCGTTGGACTACCAGGAGCAGACATAGGGGCAAATGTCAACTGTGGCGCAGTTTGGAAATACGAACGAGTGGGTGGTGTCTGGACCTCACTCGGATTTTCCACCATGAGTGAACCAGATGGAAACTATGGGCAGTACGTCAGTTTGGATGCCGCAACACAGACCTTGGCCTTAGTTCAACATGGAGACTATGTGTCAACATTCGAGGACTCCACCCTCTTTATTCAGCGCTACGATGGAAACGTGTGGGTTCAAGAACCGATCCGCGAATTTTTGACCATGCCCTGGGCCACAAACGGAAGTCAGATCAATGACATATCGATTGACGGGGATGATCTCGTCGTCGTGTTGTGGTCAAGACACCCTGTTGATGAATGGACCACACACCACCTTCATCGAACCTCCGGAATCTGGTACTACCAGAGCAACATCACCCCTGCCGATGAGTTGACTTATCGAAGCAAATACGTTGCCGCGATGGACAATGGAATGATCGTCATGGATGGTGGAACACTGGACACCGACCGAGTCGTATGGGTCATTCCAGCGGAAGATTGTGATGAATCAGGTCGGGCGGATGCCTGCGAGGTGGTGCTTCCGGGTGCCGATGGAAATGTTGATGGCGTCTTAGATCGCTGCATGTGCGCGGGCGATCTCGACTTCGACTCAGACCGCGACGGCGATGACATCATCGCGTTCCTTGGCTTGTGGGCCGGTGGTACTGCTGCTGGCGATCTTGATGGAGACGGAATGGTCAATGTGCTCGATCTGCTTGTCGTGCTCAAGCAATGGGGAGAGTGCCCGTAGGGACTTCTGACTCCAGACCGCGTCCGAGCATCGCCGCGATCATTATCATCCTTCCATGCCAACACTCGTCTGTATTCGTCATGGCCAGAGCCAATGGAATCTTGAGAACCGGTTCACGGGGTGGGTCGATTCCGACCTCTCTGAACAGGGCGTTGCTGAAGCGAAGTCTGCGGGACAACTGCTCCGCGCAGAAGGACTCGCATTTGACGTGGCGTATACCAGCATGCTCACACGAGCAATTCGCACATTGTGGTTTGTGTTACACGGGCTCGATCAGTGTTGGGTGCCGACAACGAAAGCTTGGCAGCTCAACGAACGGCACTATGGTGCCCTGCAGGGCCTGAGCAAAGCTGAAACCGCTGCGAAACACGGTGATGAACAAGTACACATTTGGCGGCGATCCTATGACACGCAGCCACCACTACTTGATCGTGACGACGCCATGTTTCCAGGTCACGAGGAACGCTACGCGCACATTCCCGCCGATCAAGTGCCACGCGGAGAATGTCTCAAGGACACGGTCGATCGAGTGATCCCCTACTGGAAAAAATTCATCCGGCCACGCATTGCGGCGGGTGAGCGACTCATCATTGCGGCGCATGGCAATTCGCTTCGGGCACTCGTCATGCACCTAGACACCATCTCGGAATCTGACATCACCAGCCTCAATATTCCGACCGGTGTCCCGATGGTCTACGAATTCGACACTGACATGAATGTGCTCGGTCGACGATATCTCGGTGACACCGATTCCATCACCGCGGCAGAGGCCGCCGTGGCAGCCCAGGGCAAGTCCAAATAAACAATGCCGGGCACTGAAATCACTCGCCGCTAAAGAGCAGGTCGGTATAGGTCGGCATTGGCCACAAGTCTGCGGGGACGCATTGCTCAATTGCATCGCAATGCGTTCGGGCATTCTCCAATGCTGGAATCAATCGATCTTGCACTGATCTCGCCTCCACGTCGCACGTGGCTCCATGATGTTTCATCGCATCTGCAATCTGACCGATTGCGTCCTCGAGGCCTGTCACATGGCGTACAAGGTCGTGTAGCCGACCGCCGGTTGCTGGGCACTCTACGCCAACAGCTTCGGTTGCAGAAATCGCATTTGCGAGATCAATCTGATATCTAGTCGCCGCTGGCAACACCATGGTCTCGGCCATCTGCAACATCGTTCGAGCCTCAATGCCAATCGTATGCACATACGTCTCAAACAAGACATCAACTCG
>JABJQE010000266.1 GCA_018663565.1 Phycisphaerae bacterium | reverse complement strand
CGAGTTGCAAGCCGAGCGCGTGGTATTCCTTGGCGAGCGATGTAGGATCGAGCGGGGGCGCGTCGACGCCGAGCGCTTCGAGTTCTTTTGAACGAATGGCGCACACAATGTCTAGCCTTCGCTCCAAGACAGACGCGTCGAGCAGGTCTCCCATGCGAATGGCCAGCGATCGGTGCACTTTGTCGGCATAGGTAGGTCCAATGCCACGGCGGGTCGTTCCAATGGAGAGATTCTCGTCGCCTTCATGTGCGGCGCGCGCGAGTACGGTTTCGAGCGCTCCATCATGTTCCTTGTGATAAGGCATCACAACATGGCAACGATCAGAAACAAGAAGTTGGCTTGGTTTGACGACGCGTCCGCGTTCTTTGAGCGATTCGATTTCGCTCAGCAGTTGCCGCGGATCTACTACCACACCATTGCCAATGACACAGACCCGATCAGGCGAGAGAATGCCCGAGGGGAGCAAGTGTAGCGCGTAGCGATCGCCATCAATGACCACTGTGTGGCCGGCGTTGGCGCCG
This sequence comes from Phycisphaerae bacterium, assembly GCA_018663565.1. Classification (GTDB taxonomy): domain Bacteria; phylum Planctomycetota; class Phycisphaerae; order Phycisphaerales; family SM1A02; genus UBA12567. The sequence continues at coordinate 3,977 of JABJQE010000266.1, read as the reverse complement.
CCGTTGTAGCGAACGATGTAGTCATGGTCGGCAGCGAGTAGATCAACGATCTTGCCCTTGCCTTCGTCACCCCATTGCAGGCCAACGACAGCGGTAGCTGAGGGAGTCATCATCATGGTTGGAATGGTAGGAAAAGGAGCTGAACTGCGACGGGTATCAGGACTCATCTCGCTCAACGCTCATGGCCGTGGATCCGTCCTCGGGATTCCGGGTGATGGCCACCCGAAACGTGACTGGGCCAATCTGTACTTCATCGGCATCGCTGAGATGTGCTTTCTGGATGGGCTTGCCATTGAGCAAGGTTTCGTACTCGGTGTCGCGGCTCAGGAGCATGGCCCGGCTGTTCTCAATGGCGATCTCGCAGTGGCGGGCCGAAATAGTGGGCATTGCAATGCGAAGATCACAGCGGCCATCGCGGCCAATGACAGTCCGGCCATCGAGAATCGGGAAGATCCGATCTCCGTCAGTGCCGGTTTGCATGATCAAGGCCAACTTCAAGGTCGCTCCCTCTCGTAGGATGTTCGTTCGGCCCCTTGAAAGCAGTTCCCCGTCGGAAGTGTGGGGGGCTTGAACAGGACATGTCTATGCCCCATCTGAACGTGCTCGATGATAGCAGCCCGCCCGAGGATTCCCGAGCGGGAACTCTGACAGCAGCGGCCGCTCTTCGCGAAGTTTCGAGCGTAGGTGGCGGTATCAAAGGCATTTACGTGCATGTTCCTTTTTGTGCACACCGATGTCACTACTGCGATTTCTTTACGATTGCGGGGCGGGATGAGCAGCGGGCGGACTATGTGGCCCGGTTGCTCAATGAGGCTCAGGCGGCTCTTCCCAAGTTCCCCGTAGGCGTGCGGACGGTGTTCATCGGCGGCGGAACGCCGACCCATCTTCCTATCGATTCGTTGGAGGCATTGCTCAGCGGACTCGGCTCGCTCCTTCGGGCTGGTGGACACACGATCGAGGAATGGACCATTGAGGCCAACCCCGACACAGTCACGCCAGACGTGGCAGCGGTGCTCGCAGCCGGCGGTGTCAATCGAGTCAGCATTGGCGCTCAGTCATTTCATGAGGGGTCACTCGCAGCTCTGGAGCGAAATCACGATCCGAGCAACGTCTCTCGGGCCGTGGAACTCGTGCGGGCCGCTGGAATCAGTGACGTGTCGATCGATCTCATCTTTGCAGTCCCAGGCCAGCCTGAACCTCTGGAATTGTGGCGGAGTGACGTAGACGAGGCACTGGCGCTGGATCCCTCACATTTGAGTTGTTACAACCTCAGTTACGAACTCGGCACGCCGCTTCGTCGTCGGCTCGACACCGGGGCGATTGAGCGGGTGAGTAATGAGATTGAAGCAGAGATGTATGAGTTCACGATCGAGCGGCTCGCTGCCGCTGGATACGAGCAGTATGAGGTGAGCAATTGGGCTAGGCCGGGGCGTCGTTGCCTGCACAACCTCTTGTACTGGCGGAATGAGAACTGGTGGCCGCTTGGGCCATCGGGGTCCGGGCATGTCAATGGTCGACGGTGGCGGAATGTGCCTCGGCTCGGTCCATGGCTTCAGGGGTCTGGCCTCCCACCTGTCGATACGGTTGAGCAGCTCGATATCGATGGTCAGCTTGGCGAGCGACTCATGCTTGGCCTTCGGCTCAATGAGGGCGTTCCTCGAGCTGTCGTTGAGGCGGCGCTCTCAGCTCCCTCCCGCGGCGAGGCACGCCGCGTGACGCTTGACGAGGCTATTCAGAAGGGGCTTCTGGCCTGGCATCAGGACCACCTCGTCCTGAGCCCATCAGGGCTTTTGATCGCCGATGCGATCATTGGTGATCTGCTTTGAGCGATATCCTTCATGTCCTCTGCGGGCATTCCCGATAAGAAACTGACTCGATTGCTCACTCATGGACCGTGTAACCACTTTTTGTCGTCTGAGATCTGCATTGGCCCCGGCTATTCGGCCGGTGTTGGCCTATGTGCCGCCGGTCCGCTGGTTGGCTCTGAAGCTCCTAGCTCGCCGTCAGCCTGCCGAAGTATCGATTGATGGCCTCGCCTTCGAAGTCCATCCGGCCGACTTTGGAGTGACATTTGAAATTGCCTCCACCGGCGAATACGAACCGATCACCCGGGGGGCTTGCGTTGCATCGTTGGAAGCGGGGGCCACATTTGTTGATATAGGCGCTCATGTTGGGCTCTTTGCCGTGCCGGCAGCCAAGGCTGTTGGCGTCGAAGGCCGCGTTGTGTGCTTTGAGCCTGACCCCGACAATCGTCGGTTGCTTGAGCGAAATGTAGCCCGACATGAACTCAGCAATGTTGAAGTAGTTGGTGCTGCTGTCGCCGATCACGCCGGGAGCATTACGCTCAAGCGATCATCATTCAACACGGGTGACCATCGCATCGATCCCGGGAAGTCAGCGCGTGGCGTTGAGGTGCCGATGGTGTCACTCGATGCGTGGATTGAAGAGCACGGCATTGAACCTGATGTCATCAAGATGGATGTCCAAGGGGCCGAGCCACTTGTGATCGCTGGCATGCAAGACCTTCTTGAAGGCAACCGGCCACTGCACATATTCCTCGAGTTCGCGCCAGCGATGTTGCGTTCTGCGAACACTGATCCACGCGAACTCTTGCAGAGATTGACTGCGTGTGGATTTGTGATGCGCATCATCGACGAGCGTCATGCGGGGTCGATTGAAGCAGATGTCGAGGCCGTTATGTCAGCGTGCCCTGCACGTTCGTACATCAATTTGCACTGTGTTCGGGGCGTTCGTTGATGCAGGCCTCAGGTCGTACTGCGCGGTCTGATCGCAATTGGGGCATGGCCTCAATGCTATTCATTGTCGTGATGGCCTTTGCCTTGCGGTGGGGGACACAGATTACTGATCGCGGCCCTATCTTTGATGAGCGGTGGATCACGCGTCCCATTGCCGATCTCATCCGCCATGGGTGGAGTGTTGAGCGGGCGATCGACTTTCAAGAGACCAAGGGGCCCGCGCTCATCTGGCCCTATGCGGTGGGTGGACGTTGGTTGACTGTTGATCCACACGAGATTGCAGGTCCAGATGCGCCACCTGGCGGCAAGAATGGACGTTCACCGGAGGCCTGGGATCCGCCCATCCCCGGAGCCCCCGCACCAGCGCCGCCAAAAATGCTTGCCGGTTTGCGGCTGATTTCATTGCTGTGCTTTGTGCTCTCCGTCGTGCCGCTTCTCGTATTGGCATCGGCTTGCGGTATTCGTGGACCGCCACTGTTTGTCGTAACCGTGCTCTTTACGCTGCTTCCACAGCTTGCGATATTCAGTCAGATTGTCATGGGCGAAGCTTCCTTCGTGCTGCTCGCTCTGGTCATGTTGTGCGTTGTGGTGTGGGGATGCGGTGTTGGGAACGGGACGAAGCATCCGGTTGCAGGGCCAATTCTGTATGCCATCTTGCTTGGTGTTTTGCTGCATAGCCGGGTCCATGCGGCGCCGCTTGCGGTGGCCGTAGCCCTCGCGACCTTTCACCGAGAGTCATGGCGTAGCTGGCCGTGGTGGGTTGCCTCGGTTGTTGCCGGGCTCGTTCGTTTGCCGCTTTGGATTCGGTGGGGCGGCCCAGTCAGTAGTGACTTTCAGCAACTCCACGGTGTCGGCCTTCGGCTTGAGAGCTTGACCTATCTGGCCGCAGCGATGGCCTTGCCACTTACCATCTTCTTGGTGGCCTGGGTACTGAATCGCAGGCGAGGCCGTTGGTGGTGGATTCCGATTGTGGGCATGGGTGTTGGCGTCTTCTTGAGCGTCGTAGCGCCCAATGATCTCTCCGTGCCAAGTGCACTAGATCTCACGCTCTTGCAAGATCGGTACCAGGGTGCTGCAGCGACCGCTGCAATCACCATTGGCGGCCAAGGTGTTGGAAGTGCGGTGATTCTTGGCATTCTGGCTGTTCTGGGTCTAGGCGGACTCGGCGCGTTGCTCGCCGCCGCGCTTGATCGGCCGCCCCGCACGATTGCTGGTCTTGTG
>JABJQE010000265.1 GCA_018663565.1 Phycisphaerae bacterium | reverse complement strand
GCTTGCTGCCGCCCTGCTCACCATCACGCTAGCGATACTTGGCGGATCAGTTGCCTGGACCGTCTTGCATCTCACCGAAGCCGAAGTCCCCCCACCGCCCGTAGCTGGGCTCTTTGGCCTGCCGGTGGACAACCTCACGACCGATTCACCAGACAACACCACGGTCTCCATCTACTCACAGCACAGCATCCTGCCAGTGTCATTCCCACCTGATATTAGCCAGCGAGCCATAGACCTTGCCAACCACGAGAAACTGGTACCGTTTCGTGAGGCATGGGAATCGATGCCACCAGACCCGCGGCTCACTGTGCTCGCCGCAGCGGGAATCGCCGCCCTTGCAGGGCTCATCCTCTCGACCTTCTTCACAACTGTAGCGGCGGTCCTGCTCACGGCCACCGCAGGAGCCGGACTGGTGTTGACTGCCCTGCCGCGACTCATGGATCACTGGAGTATTGCGCCAGAATGGCTCGGCGGAAGCACGGCCGGTTCAGCCATTGTGCTTGCGTGGCTCGGGGCCACAGTTATTGGATTGGTGCTTCAGGGTCTTACGCGGCCGAGGCTCACCAAGGCTCCACCAGCCGCTAGGGCTTAGCGGATTTCGTCGCTCACGAGTACGGCCGCGTGCTCAATTTGCACGTCAGTCGATCGCACGCCTTCTTCAGCTTCGCCGAGGATGTCGCTCAAGAAGATCGGCACCACGATGACTGCAGCACACGCGAGGATTGCAGCAACACGTGGACCATTCCAATCGCCTCGCTCCACGCCACGGCCTGAAGCTGAAGATGCGCCAGTCAACGGAAGTGCCACGAGGCGGAGGTAATACCACGCACTAATGGCACTATTTACAGCGGCGATCACAACAAGGACGAGATGCCCCGAAGCGATGCCAGCCATGAACAGAAGCAGCTTGCCCCAGAATCCAAGAAGGGGCGGGAACCCAAGCAGCGATCCAGCTGAAATCGCCATCGCCCACGCCATTGCAGGGTGCCGCTCGCGAAGCCCAGAGAGATCATCAAGCGTCTCGACTTCACCGCCTCCACGCTTGAGGCTCGCGAGCACCGCAAATGTCGCCGTATTGCTGAGTCCGTACCCAAGCAAGTAGACAAGTACTGCCGCAAAGCCAGCACCGGGACCGGCGATGATGCCAATCAAGATATATCCACTGTGCGAAATCGAGCTGTAGGCCAGCATTCGTTTCACTCGCGTCTGCAGCAAGGCTCCAATATTGCCAAGCGTCATCGTGAGCACGGCCATAATCCACAGTGCGATCAAGATCGGTTGTGGCAACGTTCCTCCATTGTCCATCCAGCCGGTGATGGACAAGAGCAACAACAAGGCGACCACTCCGCCGGCCTTGGGAACAAATCCAAGAAAGGCCGTCACGGGTGCCGCGGCACCTTCATAGACATCAGCGGCGTACATGTGAAGTGGAGCAGCGGCAAGTTTGAATGCGATACCGAAGATCGACAGCAATAGTCCAAGCGTCGCAAGCGTACCGATCGATCCTGTCTCGGCCATCCGCGCCGTCAGCACGGTCTTCATGTCGACCAGGCTCATTGTGCCGGTCGCCCCATAGAGCAGGGCAAATCCGAACAGGAAGATCGCAGCAGCCATAGCGCCAAGGAAGAAGTACTTCATCGCCGCCTCTTGAGCACGCCGGTCGGTGCGTCCAATGGCCACCATCACATAGGTGGGCAGCGACGTCAGCTCGAGCGCCAAGAAGAGCCAGATCAAGTCTGGAGCCATGCCGGTCAACATCAAACCGCACATGCTGAGCAAGAAGAACACGTAGTACTCACCACGGGAGGTCCGAAGCGGATCAAACGTTGTACGGCCCTCGGCCACTGTCGCTTCATACACACGATCTACAAATCCGGCCTGCACAAGCACAAGCACGATGCCAACTACGACAGACAAACCGATGAGCGTTTTGCCCAGCCACGGCATCGGCAAGGCCCAAGCCCCGTCCACCATGCTCGACATGTCAGCCGAATACACCCAGCATGTCGCAAGCAATGTGACGATCAACGTGACAATTGCGACAACCGGAAGGCTTCTGCGGATGCTCACTTGCCGCGAGATACCAAGAATGGCGCACGACACAGCTCCTGCAAGCATGATCAATTCTGGAAGCAAAAACCACAGTCGCTCAATCATGGAGTGCCTCCGCCATGCGAGAGCGTCTCGCGAGCGGCCGTGACAAGGTCGGGATACACGGCCAATGTTTCATTGATTGCCCCGCTCATTGAATCCATGATGATGTCAGGCTGCACACCAATCCAGATACACGCGATGGCCAGTGGCGCCAAGACCACAATCTCACGAACAGTCAGGTCTGCAGGCAGGTCGCCGTGATGTCCGGACGGCTCGCGGAGCGGTCCAAATACAATCTTGCCGACCATGATCAACAAGTACATCGCGGCGAACACCATGCCAATAGCTGCAAATGCCGCGAACCACGGGCCGAGTACACCTGGATACGCCCCATCGCCGCCAGCGGCGAATGTGCCAATCAGACACAAGAATTCGCTGACGAATCCATTGAGCCCGGGCAGTCCAACAGAGGCGAGCACAAAGAAGACCATGAAGAATGACCACACAGGCATCTTTGATGCAAGCCCACCAACCACACCCATGTCTCGCGTGTGATACCGCTCGTACATCATGCCGATCAAGAAGAACAACGCGCCTGTTGAGAGACCGTGGTTGATCATGTACAGCACCGAACCCTGCAAACCGAATGGATTGAGCGCGAATAGCCCAAGCACGCAGAAACCAAGGTGACTCACTGAGGAATACGCCACAAGCTTCTTGACGTCTGTTTGAACCCAGCAAATCAACGCCGCGTAAAGAATGCCAATGATGGCCAAGATGGCAATCACAGGTGCCCAGTCCACCACCGCCACGGGCGTCATCGGCAGTACGAATCGATACAAACCGTAGGTGCCGAGTTTCAGCAACACGCCTGCAAGCAGAACGGACCCTGCCGTCGGTGCTTCAGTATGAGCAAGCGGCAGCCATGTGTGAACCGGGAACAACGGAATCTTGACCGCAAATCCAGCCATCAATGCAAGTAGCACCCACGCTTGCTCAGTGCTGGTCATGCCCGTCGACGCAAAGGTCGTGAGGTCCGCAATGGAAAATGACCATGCTCCTGCGTGCTGTGAATTGGCCCACGCGACATAGAGGAATCCCGCAAGCGCGAAGAGCGAGCCGAGGAATGTGTAGATGAAGAACTTCACGCTCGCCCAGGCGCGATTCGTGCTGCCGTAAATCGCTATCAGGAAGAACATCGGCACGAGCGTGAATTCGAAGCAGATGTAGAACACCAGCAAGTCGCGAGCAAGGAACACGCCGATCATGGCGGCCGAAAGAACCAACAACCATGCGTAGTACTCACGGAGCCTATCGGTGACCGCAGTCCACGACCCAAGAACCGCAAGGGGCATCAAGAGGGCCGTCAACATGATGAGCAACATGGAAACCGAGTCGGCGCCGAATGTCAATGAAACACCAAGAGAAGGAATGAGCTCCCGCTCGAACTCCAAACCCCAGCCGCTGGTCCCCCACCCATTGAAGTCAATCCCCGCAAGCACAGCAAGTCCAAGGCCCACCAAGGTCCCGATCATTGCAATGCCACGTGCCCCCCGGGTGGGCGCGAACAGAATGACCACAGCTGCGGCAAGCGGGATGAGCATCATCAATACGCCCAACATCAGAGTGCCCCCCCGAACCAGCCAAATTGCATAAACAACGCCATAAGTAGAACAATGAGCCCGACACCACCAGCCATCACGACTGCTTGAGACTGCACCGCGCCGCTCTGCAATGGCTGAAGCCACCTAGCCACACCACGCGGAATGCGAGCAACACCATCCACAAAGATGCCATCGATGATGAATCGATCAAAGGCGTAGAAGATGTATCCAAGTATCCAGAGCGGCGAACGAATCAGCGCGATGTACACCTCATCGACATACCACTTCCGTTCCATAGCTCGTGGCAACCACGCGATGAACGCATGACCACGAAGCCAACCACGCAACGCATCGGCGTCCGATCGTCTCCACAAATGGAGCCATGCCGCAAAGAACAAGCCAATCATTCCGACAGTGCCGGAGATCCAGTACATGGCGTAATGCGGATCCATACCAAGCAGTGTTGGATGAGCATGATCTGCATGACTACCT
>JABJQE010000264.1 GCA_018663565.1 Phycisphaerae bacterium | reverse complement strand
TTTTCTTCACAATAGCTGGGATGGTAGAAACTGGCCACGATGCGATTCCCGAGGAGCAACTTCAGGCAGCAGTTGATCGTGGGGATGTGACGTCCCTTGGCTTCTTGGAAAGCCAAGACCTCGTTCGAGATGCTATTTCGCAATCGGCCATATTTGTACTTCCGAGTTGGCACGAGGGCACACCGCACTCAACGCTCGAGGCTATGTCTATGGGGCGTCCGGTCATTACCACGGACGCTCGAGGCTGTCGAGAAACCGTTCAAAGCGGGGTGAACGGTGAGTTGGTCCCGGTGCGAGATGCTGTTGCCCTAGCTGACGCGATCCTGAGCCTTCTGGAGGACCCAGCACGACTGGCAGAGATGGGGGCAGCAAGTCGATCAATGGCCGAGTCCGCCTTTGATGCTGATGATGTCGCCGCGACCATTATGCGTGAGATGGGTTTGTAGTGCCGGCCTAAGGATCTTTCGTTGCAACTACAGCGAGGCTACTTCCGATCGGCCACCAAGGCAGCCTGGCTTCCAGCGAGGTCCACCAATGAAGGCAGCAGTTGACCCATCCCGGCACAGATGGGAACTCGTCCGCAGGTAACTTGTCAGCGTTGAGTAAGCGGGCTCGAAGAATGCCGGGAATCACCATGCTTGGAAAGATGTATCGAGCTCTTTGAATGGTCCATCCCGCCTCAGAAACATGAGATCGAATCATTCGCAGGTTATATCGTCGGCGGTGGCCCAGTCGATCGTCCCATGGTGACCACAGTACGTTCATGGCCGGGACCAGGGCAACGAGTACGCACCTTGGCGAAGCAATGGCGTGCATTGATGTAAGCATTGCGATGGGATCATCTAGGTGCTCCAGGACATCTAAGATCGTCATTGCAGTGGGAGACGAGGGTACATCATCAGCGGTGGGGGTTTGGCCAGTCATTGTTGATGCTCGTACCCCTCGGTCGGCTGCGATCGCGATGCTCTGACTGTCGACGTCGAGCCCATGAACGTTGCCGTTCCCACTTGATTCATTGAGGAAGCGGCTCAGGAAGCCTCCTGTTCCGCAGCCAACATCAACGAGTAGGCCATTTGAGAGTGGCTGGTGCTTCTTGAGCATTCGGAGGACGACATCGTGTCGAGTTTGAAACCACCAATAGCCAACGTCGTGGGTTGCCAGTGTTTCGTAGTGCGCGCGCTTCATGTCGCAGGCTTCCGCCGGGCGACGATTCTGTATGCCGACCAGGGACACCAGCGGCCCTTTACCTGAAATGGCCGAGCTGGCGCCCAGCCTGTTCGGCGACTGATAGCGGGTGGGATCAACCCCACATGAGACGGTACCCCGAGTCGGCCGGGGCCGTGCCCGTGAAATCGAACTGACCAGAGCCTGCGTTCCTCGCTCATGCGAATGCTTGGGCTGCAAATAACCTGCACCATGAATAACGGGTTGAGTGGATTGGGCTCGAGAAACGCGGCCCCTCGCCATGAGGAACGGTTTTCGGCGGTCGCGATTTGAACCTCCAACTCGTTGAGGACTGCAGTGTCTAGATGGTGGAGGATATGAAAGCCAACCACAGCGACTACGGTTTCTGAGATGGTCGACTTCCCTACGGCATCTGGCACGACGACACAAGAGTCGCTCGCGGTGGCTGCAAGCTTGGCTCGTAAGGAATCGTCGGGCTCTGCAGCAATAACCCTGATGCCGAGGTCAAGAAGTAATCTGGTGTATCGACCACTTCCGGCGCCAATTTCAAGGACCCAATCACCAGGTTGAATGCTAGCTGCTGCAAGGACAGAACGTACCACGGCTCGTTGGTGCGGATCGTTGATGTCTTGATCGAGGTAGGTGTGCGCATCGGAATTCCGATACAGCGTGGATGGTTTCAGTTCAGGCATGTCTCGCCGCCGATCACAAAGAGCTGCCGAGCCTGCACGGGTGATGGATTGCGTCCGACCATATAGGCCAAGATAGTGAGGAAGATGGCAAGAACACTAAGATTGAAAAAGATCAACACGACGACCAACGGGATTCCTTCAACAGCAACAAGCCCAGCCAGTTTGAGAGCAGTCATTGCAATGACTGCGATAATTGACAACATGAGGCTTCCCGTACTGATGAATACCATGAGTTTGAGCGGCAATCTTGAGTATCCAAACAATGCGCCAACAGCCAACCGAACAAGCCCCTTGATGCCAACTCTGCTCTGGCCGGCCACTCGGCCGTCTCGATCTAACGGCACTGCAACTTGCTCGTATCCGACCCAGGATCGTAGCCCGGGGAAGAATACATTCTCATCTACATTTTCCAATATTGTTCGAACGGCCCGTGTGCTCATCACTGAGAATGTTCCGGCATTTTCGGGTACTGGGCTCTTGGCCCACCGGGCGAGCATCCTATAAAAGGTTGTAGCAGCAATTTGGAACAGGAAAGATTCGCCGCGAGAAGCGCGCACCGCGTATGCCACATCAATGCCGCTGGAAGCCTTGAGAAGGTCTGCGAGATGTTCGGGGCGGTCCTGAAGGTCGGCGTCGATGACAGCGATTCGATCTACACCGAGTTCATCGGCTCGGCGCAGTGCAACGTGGAGTCCTGCAATGAGTGCCCGTTGGTGCCCAAAGTTTCTACTCAGGCTGACAAGCCGAATACGAAGCCGGTTTGGCGAGGTGTGGCATGCAGTTTCGCGGAGCCGAGATACTGTTTCATCTTGTGATCCATCATCAACTGCAATGAGCTCCCAGCCATCGCAAGCGGTATCACTGAGGCGATTCACAAAGGACTCAACATTGGATTGTTCATTGTGCATCGGCGCAACCACGATGCACTGGCGCTGATCAGTCATGGTGTACTCCGCGTCGGGTGATACAAGCCGGTGAAGTAAGACCATACGGGAATGCCGAGCCATTTGATTTCAAATGGGTCAAGGTGGGTTGTCTTATATCCAGATAGTTGGCTGAATGAGGAATAGGGTCGAACAAAATTTCCGCGATCGTATCGTTGCAGCAATTTGTTGATGTGGTGATTGGAGGGCTCCGCTCGGTGATCGCACAATACGAGAGCTGTGCAGTCCCTGGTTTTCTTGAGTAGCCGCTGAAAGGTCACATCATCGAGGTGATGCGCGACGCCATTTAGAACGACGATGTCGGTTGGTTGGAGTTCATTGAGAACACTATTTGCATCCAATGGCTCTATGCGACCACCTGGCACCTCACGAGCCTTTCGAAGTGCTGGGTCCACGCCCAAGTATTCGCAACACAGTGATTGAGCAAGTGTTGCGAGCCATGCTGGCCCACATCCAACATCAACGAATCGGTGCGAAGAAAGCTCGGAGCCTTGGAGTTCGTGAAGCGTTCGCTCGATAGAGCGGAGGCGTGGCGTCCAATGAAGATGTGCAAGGAGGCGATACATTCAGGAGCATTCGGGGAACGCGGGACCGGGGTTTTCCTTGCGCGGACCGGTGGGCGTTATCGCGGGGCCCTTTGGTCGTTTTTGAGGCGAACCGTCACTATGGGATGGCAGCCCGCTTGGATGGACCGATCGATCCACTGCGGTGTTTGATTGTGGGGATCGGCGGGCCGGCGGGGGACTTGAATCACAGCCTTCATCATCAACAATCTCGCACAATTCCAACAATGCCTGATTGGACCGCTGCTGAAGCGCAAGTTCATTCTCAAGCCTAGCTTGCTGAAGTTGTGGAACTATTGTGGGCCTGCCAGTGCGACGCTGCATTTGGGATCGCATCGTGGCTGGCTGCAACGAGCGTTCTATTTCTTGTCGTGCCATTTCAAGTTCAGCAACATCTAAGAGATATACGCTGTAAATCCTATGAATCGAGGCTTGCTCTTCCACCGAAATGGAATCATCACCACACAGTTTTCGGTGTAGGCGATCTACCGGGCGACGCCGTGGCTTGAACGGCAGTATGTCTGCTTCAATTGCCAATGCAAATTCTGATGCATGCTCAGAAGGCATGAGCTTTGCGAGTTGCTCCACGGCCTCGAGCGTCCGATCTCTGATGCCGACTCGAATATCTACCCATGCCATGAGGTATTCAAATGCCTCATCATTACGCCCCTCCATGACGAGATATCGAAATCGAGTTGGTCCTTCGATGTCAAAGGGCTCTCGGCTCGCGAGCAGTGGAGCGATGGCTGATGACCAGTTATCGATAATGGTCTGAGCTTCAAGTGGATTAGCTATGGTTTGAGCGAGGTTGGTGGAGGCGAATCGACTTGAGAGTTCATAGGACTCGCCTGTGAGCTGGCCGAACCTGAGCCGCCGAAGCCGCCACATTTCATCCTGTAAGCGGGACCAGGGTTGGCGTTGCTCGGGAGTGAGGATCACCTCAATGTCCGTTGTCAGCGTCTTGGAGAGTTGGCGTTGTAGGGATTGAAATGCCCGAACCGCTTCGATCGCGGATTCCTTAGGTGTGTTTTTCCCTGCCTCAGCGGTTAGGGCGGCTCGCCCAGCGACCCACTGGGTCTCGTAGTCCTTGAGTAGGCGGGCAATGATCTCTGCCGAGTCAGAACCAGTGAGATTCAGCCGATCCACGACAAGTTGGGTATCTCGGGTGGTCCAAGTGGGCTTGAGGGGAGGGATTTCTGCCATCGCTACTGGTTGAAGAGCAAGGAGAAGCAGACCCAGCATAACCCGTCCAAGCCGAAGTATGAGTGGCATTGAGGGGCTCCTATAGGAGGTGATTTGCAGAAGGCACCTAAATGATGGACCGATACCGTACAAATCATCATACGAATCAATCTCCATAGTACTATCTGTGGGTGATGTGGCCGATTGCAACGGCCTGAAGTGGTGTAGTGAATTATTGATAGTACGGTTTCATGGCTAAGTCGCTCGTATGCGGATACATGCCGATTGGAGCCTCAGCATGGAGTACAGGTCTTAGGGGTTCTGAGGCCACACGCAGTTATGAAGACTTTCCCACGCACTTGGACTATTGGAAGTATCGGAGCTATTGGGCTGGCATCATCCGTGATGGCAGCTCCAATTGGCGTTGAGTTCGAGAAGACCGTTGTCGATCAGACAGGCTGGCTGACTCCAGATGCTCGGAATCTTGTTCGTATGGACGTGTACTTGACGTTTGATAACGCGGCAGACCACCTGAATGCAGTGGATGGCAAGCCAATGCCCGCCAACCTCGTTCTTTCAACGAGTGACCCAAGTGGCTTCTTTCAATCAGCAAATGGCAATGAAAATACGACCGCGAACCGAAATGCTGCTCAAGAGAGCATTTGGCCATCGATGGCCGCTGATAGCTGGGTCACAATTGGCTTGACCGATCAGACCGGTAACGCGATGCTCGACATTGGCATTGATTTCACCGACTTCAATAGCGGTGGCTTGTTGCTGATTTCAAACGGCGCTTGGTTTGTGACGCCCGACGATTCACAGGGAACCGCCACAGGCGGACGCGTTCTGATCGGCC
>JABJQE010000263.1 GCA_018663565.1 Phycisphaerae bacterium | reverse complement strand
GCCATCGGCTTTGACGCCGAGGACACGCGGCCGCCGCTGTATCTCGCGCAGTTGGTCTTTGACGAGAACCCCGCCGAGGCCCGCGAACTCCTGGAATGGGTGATCAGCATGGACTCCAATATTGCCGAAGCGCATGCGTCAATTGCCTTGCTGAATGCGATCGATGGTGATGCAGGGGCTGCAAAGGCAGCGATGTCCGAAGCGTTGCGGTCCGATCGTGGCCCGGCCATTCGAGTAGTGCAAGCAAGAATGTTTCGCACGCTTGGGGAGCCGGAGCGGGGCGTAGAGATATTGCTTGCAACTGAGTCCCACGGCCGAACCACCGAGGCAGCGGCGGGCGAACTCGCGGCGTGCTGGGAGGCCATTGGCCGGCCGGATCGATCGGCCCAGGCGTGGGATAACTGTTTTGCGGCCAACGCCCACCGCACCGATGCGTGGCGATTTGCGCTCAATGCTGCGCGGGCTCATCTTGAGGCGGGGGATCGATCCGGGGCTGCTCGGAGCATTGGCCAGGCTGAGATGCTCTCAGCTCCGGCTGATGAACTGGCCGCCGTGCGGGCTTTGGCGGCAGGTCAGGGTGAGTGATCGTCAGAATCGTTGAGTCGTCTTGCAGACTCTTTCCATGGATCCAGACCAAGATTTGATTGCTTGATCTTGCGGTCCGGTTTGGACTGGCGGCGGAGAACCAGCACGGCCACCACGACCAAAATCAGCGTCCCGATGGCAATAACAGCCAGAGTGGCGGCTTCGGGAAGTGGCGATGTGGCCGGTTCCTGCATGGTAGAAGTATAGGAAGACGCTGAACCCTGCTCCTCCGGCCGCGTAGGGTCCATGGGCGATCAACACCGAGTTGAAGGGTTTGGTGAACTGATTCTCCGATCTAACCGATTCTCCATTCGGAGTGCAGCCGCACGCTGTGCTCTACTAGGCCCTTTGAGCGTCCGATACCCATTACAGGACTCCCGACATATGACACGCCGACCCGCCCCGACTCACCTTTGCATGTTGCTTACCGTGGTAGGAGGTGTGGTTTGGACCGCATCGGCAAAGCCGGCCTCGCCAGAGGCAGGTGCATGGGCAGATCAGGTCTGGACCGCTGCGATCGAAGGTGACCGAACTGATCTTGACGCGTTGTTGACATCGCCAGCTTCTGCCGGGGTGTCTGCCGAAGCGCGGGCAGCATTTCTTGAAGACTTGAGGCGGTGGCAATCACATGAAGATGCAGATGCCGCGTATGCCATGGAGCGAATCGCTGAGGCCCGCGCTGAGATGCTCACGGCCGAAGCGGATGATGATCCACTCGAAGCACTCCGCTTATTGCTTGAGATTCAAATGTTGTCGCATGAGTTTGGTGGCCCGCTTGCCGACCCGGCCATCATGGCGTTCTTGGAGCGTACCGAAGCGACGATCGATGCTTGGCGAGCAGAGGACGATGTGTTCTCAGCCCAGCAGGGTTTGCTGAGGCTTCGGGCGGTCTATGAAGACACAAACTATCGCGAAGCGTGGGACCGACTGACCAAGGCTTATGAGACGGTTTCTGATCAGATGAAACTACTTCGCCGATATCGATTTGGCGAGTTTCACAAGCGATACGTGGCCTTTCATCGCAGCCGCGGTGATGAAGTGAAGGACGAATACAGCCCGCGTCTTGATACGCGTTGGATGGATGAAGTACGCGACGCTGACTTTGAAACGTCGATGACGTCAATGAGAATGGCGCTCGGTGAGCATGTTGAGAAGGTTGGCGTGGTCACCATGCTCAAGGGCGGCATTGCTGCGCTTCGGGTGTTGTCTGATGATGGGTTGCTCGCGCCGACATTCAACACGCTTGGTAATGAAGAGATCGTCGCGGCCTGGCTTGCGGCGATTGATGCCACGGAGGCTTCGCTCGAAGTGCCGGGGGCACATATTTCTCTTGAACGCACAATGCAGCGCATTCAGGCTGCCAACTCGGACACGATTGGCTTGCCTGAGGGTGTCCTCTGGCGTGAATTCACGGATGGGGCCATGGATGAACTCGATCGATTTAGTCAGGTGATCTGGCCCTATGAGTTCGAGCAGTTTCAGCGTCAGATGCGTGGCAAATTTGTTGGTGTTGGCGTGCAAATCAAGGAGACTTTGCTTGGCGAAATTCAGGTGGTGACACCACTCGAGGGCAAGCCTGCCTTCTTCGCCGGCGTAAAGTCAGACGATATCGTTGCGACTGTTGATGGCCACTCGACTGCGGGTTGGACTGTTCATGATGCTGTTCGCAATATCACCGGCCCGGCCGACACGACCGT
>JABJQE010000262.1 GCA_018663565.1 Phycisphaerae bacterium | reverse complement strand
GTCGAATTGTTCGTGTTGAGCATGGGACACATCAGGCTGATCCGGTTATTGCCGAAACGGCCAAGTTGGTACAGGACGGATTCGATCAGAGAAGCATCGACGAACTTGCAGAACTGCTAACGCATGCAGACCAACGCATCCGATTGCGCGCTCAGTGGGCCTTGGCTGATCGCGGTGAAGTTGCACGTGACGCGTTCGCGCGTGTTGTTTCGACCGATCATCAGCTTGCTCGAATTCATGCCATTTGGGGACTTGGCATGATCGATCGACTTCATGGACCAAGTGCTCGCGCAATGGAAGTCGTGCAGTCACAGATGTGGGATGAAGACGCAGAGATTCGCGGCCAAGCAGCCCGTGTGCTTGGCGATGCTCACTTCGAACCGGCCGGTGATGACCTCTTCGATCTTGTATTCGATATTGACCCACGCGTGTCATACCACGCCATTATGAGCCTTGGGAAGATCGGTCACCCCGAAGCCATCGATGCAATTGCCGAAGTCCTGTGGACAAATGACGACACAGACAAGTTCTTGCGTCATGCTTGCGTGTTCGCACTTGCTCGCATTGGTGACCGAGATGCGTTGATCACGCTGCTCGGTGATGCGCAACCATCTGTACGGCTTGGCGCCCTCCTTGCACTTCGGGAGATGGGTGACCCGGCCGTGGCGATTGCGCTGCGTGACCCCGATGCATTTGTTGCCGCTGAGGCAGCGCGGGCTATTCACGATGCAGAAATCGAATCCGCCATGCCAGCGCTGGCCAATCTTGCCAGCGGGCTCGTTCTTGATGACACCCGCGAAGGCCGTTCAATTGGCCGCCGCGCCATCGAGGCTGCGGCGCGGCGCGGAACGCCATCAGACGCTGCTGCTGTGGCGAGAATTGCCGTCAATTCAGAATCTCCAGGCATTATCAGGCTCGAAGCCGCGCGGGCACTTGCCACCTGGGCCGATCCGGGGCCACGCGACCGAGTCACCGGTCGATTCCGAAAGATGGAACCTCGGTCGCCCGAGCCGATCGCTGCAGCCGTTGGCGCATGGCTTCCTCAACTTGCGGCCGAAGATGGCGAACTTGGTGAGCAAGGGCGCGCTGCAGCGTCGTCGCTTGGCGTCGGTCTTGATCTGGCTGGAATGTTGACTCTCCTGCAGGACGAGTCGCAGCCTACCGCGAGTCGTGTCGATTGCCTTGCGTACCTCGCGCAGCACGAGGCGATCGCCCCAGAGGCGATTGAAATGGCATTGGCCAGTACGAATGCAGTCGTGCGCGCCGCTGGAATGCGAGCTATCAGTGATGAAACTGCGGCCTTGGCGCTTGCAGACACCGCGATTGAATCTGGATCCCTTGCAGAGCGGCGAGCCGCATTCGAGCTCATTGCAATGCACCGCAACACTGCCGCATTGAATCGGCTGCACCAGTCCACCGCCGATGAAGCCATGCTTGATCTGTTAGAAGCAATGAATCCTGACGAAAGGACTGACGCGAAGTGGTCAGCAGCGAGAACTGGCGGCGATGCTGAGCGAGGCCGCTGGATTGTGGAGAACCACGCATCAGCATCGTGCGTCAGATGTCATGTTGTGGCTGGACGAGGTGGCATTGCTGGGCCGTCGTTTCAAGGCGTGGGAAGCAGGCTGAATGCCGCCGAGCTGTTGCAGTCTGTTATTGATCCACAACAGGTGGTTACCGAGGGCTACGGCGTGGTGTCCGCCATGCCCGAGATGCGAGAAATATTGACGCCGCATGAGGTTCGCGACATCGTCGCTTACCTTGCAACGTGTACAGAGAGCGATTCATGATCCTGCCTTGTATTGCTGCTGTGTGTTGTGTCTTGGGAGCAGACTCCTCACGGCTTCATCTTGAAGAGGGCGACACGATCACCGTCGTAGGCGGCGTGCAGGCTGAGCGGATGCAGCACTTTCCGTACTTTGAGGCGGCGGTGCGTGAATCGTTACCAAACACGAATCTTCATTTTCGGAATTTCGCATGGAGTGGTGACGAGGTGGCGATGCAGCCCAGGCCGTACAAGTTTGCGGGCATGGACGCTCACCTCGAACGTGTGGGAACCGATGTGTTGATTGCATGCTTTGGCCTGAATGAATCGTTCGCGGGGGACGCTGGTCTTCGGTCCTTTCGATCGAATCTTGAATCGTGGCTTGATTCTCATGCTGACTATCGTCTTGTACTTGTATCCCCAACGGCCCACGAGTCATTGGGGAATCGGTTTCCAAGCGGCGAATCTCGCAACTTCGATATCGCCCGTTATGTCGAGGTGATGCGAACAGCTGCGCTACGGCGTGGCATTCCATTTGTCGATGTGTTTCGGCAGACACGCCGCGAGATGCTGGGTGATGATGATCTGACAATCAATGGTGTCCATCTCAATGATGCTGGCTATCGACTGCTCGCCCGTGCACTTGCAAGTCAACTTGGCATCAAATCAAGTCAGGACGTGTCATCTGATCGCCTTGCAGCAATACGAGAGAAGAATCGATTTGTCTTCGAGCGATTTCGCCCAATCAACACCGAGTATGTATATGGCCGGCGGCACAATCCATTTGGCGACGACAACTTTCCAGCAGAAATGGAACGGCTTGAAGAACTTGCCCTCGCTGCCGACGCCGCCATCCTTCGCGGTGAGCCGGTGTCAGGCATCCTGCCCGGGGCGAGCACGCTCCCGGTTCCGATGATTGATCCGCCAGACGCGGATGACACGTCGATTTCCGCTGAAGATCGCCCCGTGCCCTCAACAGCGGCGCAGGTTGCCAACTTTACGCTTCCACCGGGTTGGTCCATCAACTGCTTTGCGAGCGAAGAGACATTCCCACTGCTTGCCAATCCAATTGCCATGAACTTTGACGGCGCCGGGCGACTGTGGGTCGTCGTAGCGCCGACCTACCCACATGTGGTGCCGGGTGAGAAGCCGGAAGACAAACTGATCGTGCTCGAAGACACCGATCGCGATGGTGTGGCCGATGAACTGACTGTATTTGCAGACGGCCTGTATATCCCGACGGGGTTTGCCACGAATGGAGATGAAGCCTGGGTCGTTAGTCAGCCCAATCTGTTGCATGTCGTTGACACTGACGGCGATGGCGTATCAGACACGCGAGAGATTGTGCTCCATGGATTTGGAGCTGAAGATAGTCACCACGCCATGTCCGCATTTGCGCGTCCGCCCGATGGCAGCATCTACTTTCAAGAAGGCACGTTTCATCATTCGCAAGTGGAGTCACCAATTGGTCCTGCTCGAGCGCTCAATGCAGCGGTCTTTCGGTATGACCCAGATACGGGCGAGGTTGAAGTGGCTTCGTCGTGGCCATGGGCGAATCCCTGGGGACATGTCGTTGATCGATGGGGCCGGAGCATCATCACCGATGGCACTAGCGCGACATCGCGGCGGCTCACACATATTTCTGGGGCACATTCGTATCCGGATAGCCATAAGGGCGACTCGGAGATACGCGGCGTGCCAGCATTTACGCCCAGTAGTCGCCGCCCAGCAGGTGGTACTCAGATTCTTGGGGGTGGGCACTTGCCTCCCGAGACAAGCGGACGCTTCGTGTTGCCGCAGAACATTGGTTATCACGGTCTGCACTGGTATGACTTGACTGATTCAGAGTCTGGGTTTGCGGCAGCACC
>JABJQE010000261.1 GCA_018663565.1 Phycisphaerae bacterium | reverse complement strand
GGTGTTGGTGTTGGCATTCTGTGCCCCAAGAACAAGCAGGTTGCCGAGATTGCCCACCAACTTCGATTGATCGGCGTTCCAGTGAGCGAAGAAGGAAACGGCGGAGCCGCTGACTTGCCCGCCGTTGCGGTGCTTCTTGACCTGTTACGGCTTGGTGACCATCCGGCGCATCGGCAGGCTGCGTTTACGGTGTCACACTCACCATTTGCTGCCATGATTGACCTCGCTCCTCTCGAGGACACGGTCATCAAGGATCGCGCAGCGATTCTAGAAGCAGCATCGATGCGAATTCGCGATGCAGTGGCTGACGAAGGACTCGGCCCGTTTATCGCCCGACTTACCCGAAGCGTTGAAGATCAGTGCGATGCCCGCGAACAGTCGGGTCTTCGTTTGGTTGCTGAATTGGCTGCAGGGTGGACAAGCACCACGACAACACGCCTTCGAGACTTTGTGTCGCTTGTTGAGGAGGCAGGATTCGCTGCGCCGACAACTGCTCAGGTCCGTGTTATGACACAACACGCTGCAAAAGGCTTGGAATTCGATGAGGTCATTCTTCCATGGCTCGATAAGAGCATGGGCGGGGCCCGCCGCGCCCCATGTTTCCCATGGGCTCCCAAGCCACTGGCCGACATTGCCGCCATTGCCCCGGAAATAAAGAAAGACCTCCGTGTCCACGCGCCGATCCTGGAGGCCTTCCATAATCAATCATGGGTTGGCGATTTGTCGGATTCACTATCGTTGCTGTACGTGTCAATCACGCGTCCGCGTACTGGTTTGCACCTTGTCTTCCGGAAACTCAAGAACCCCAAGCAGGTGCATGAGGCACTGACTCCAGCCACATTCATCCGCGCGGCAATTCCATCGATCGATCAGGCGATAGAGAATGCCGAACCAGACGATCAGAAGCACTTTTGGAAGTTTGAGAATAGTGTTGTGACTCGCCGCACTACCGAGGCCCCCGCAACACCACCGCACCCAAAGCCGGTGTTGGTAATACCCACCGGCGCACGAAGTGCATTGGTAACACCATCTTCTCACGAAGGTGCAGGTTCCCTATCCGATCGATTCCAACTACTTCCTGGTCGTGCTCGCCGCGATGGTGTCATCTTGCACGAGCTCTATCGCCATGTGGGGTGGTTTGATGATGGTCCACCAGCAGAAGTGTTACTCGAACAGGCTTTTGACAATGCCGCTATTCAACTTGGACGGCCAGTAGGAAGCGATCTGCGAGCCGCTCTGCTTAATCGGTTTACCGAGTCACTGTCCGGTGAAGTCGGCAAAGCCCTTTGCCGCGCAGCCCATTCCGATTGGAAGGTCGAGAGCCTCGAGGCTCTGCCTGAACACCCGATCCTTGTGCGCCTCGATTCAGGCATGCTTAGAGGTCGAATCGACCGGCTCATTCTCGGCCGCGACGCTAGCGGCAACATCACCCGCGCAGCCATCCTTGACTACAAAACTGGCCGAGCAGACACCAAAGCTGAGCGACAAGCCGCTACCGAGTTGTATCAACCCCAACTCGACCGCTACGCCGAGGGCGTCGCGGTGGCCTACAACCTTTTGCCCGAGTCTATTGAGACCGGATTGGTATTTGTGGGCTAGTCAATTTGGCGGGTTCGTTGTTTGGGAAGAACAACATCCCCAAACTCAAGTTCAGGGGTGCGAAACGATGACTCGAGCCACGATCAATTTATGGAGGTGGGTTTTTTAAACAATCCCCCATCCGATAGGCGTACCCTACCGTTTCATGAGTGATCAATGCCGCATTGTGGTAACAGAAGCCCTGTCTTCAGAGGCTTTAGCATGGCTTCGGATCCGGGCCGATGTTGTGGAGTGCCCCGCAACTGGTTCAGCGTTTGCTGATGCCTTGCGTTCGGCTCAAGGATTGATCGTGCGAACCTACACCCAGGTTGACGAGGCAGTGCTCATGGCGGCACCGCACCTACTCGTTGTCGGTCGAGCCGGAACCGGAATCGACAACATTGATGTTGGTGCCTGCCAGCGAAGAGGTGTGGCCATTGTGAATACACCATCAGCAAATCGGCAGGCCGTGGTGGAGTATGTGACATCCATTTTGGCGAGTACATTGAGGCCTCAGCCAACACCTATAACACAGGGGTTGACGACCGAAGAGTGGTCGGCTGCTCGTCGATCAGCAATCACCACTCGGCAAATGAGCGAGTGCACGCTCGGTGTTCTTGGCTTTGGCAATATTGGCAAGAGAGTTGCGGAAGTTGCTCAAGCAATTGGCTTCAAGACGCAATTCTGCGATGTCGCAGATGTGCCTGAAACCCACCGATCCGGCGTGGCTTCTGTCGACCTTGACACGCTTCTTCGCACGAGCGATGTGCTCACTATTCACGTTGATGGCCGACCTGAAAATCGCCATTTCCTCACTTCAGCATTGCTAGACCTCCTGCCAATGGATGTTCTGCTACTCAATACATCTAGAGGCTTCATCATGCGATCTGCTGACCTCGCTGAGGCAATGGCATCCCGCCCGCAAGCCCACGCCATTCTCGATGTGCACGAGATCGAACCGATCCCCGATGGGGATCCACTGCTCACCTCGCCAAACGTGACACTGCTCCCTCATGCTGCCTCTCGTACCGAAGCGGCCCAGCGAGCGATGTCATGGGTGGTACGGGAAGTTTGGGAAGTGATTGAGAAAAAGATTTCTACATAAAGTCTTACCGGGCAAGGTGAGTTGCAATCGGTGACCCAAAGCGAAATCGATCTGTGGTGGGATGATCGTGTGAACAACAATGTTCAGCACCGCGAGCTTATTGATGATTGGCGGTCAATTTGGATGACTGATTCACCATCGACGCTGAGTAGATATCCAATCGTGGATACCTCACACCCCTGATCACCGAATGGTCCTGCAAGGCCCGATATCATGTCTCTTGACCTTAGGAGACCACTGGTATGCCATTCACCATCGACCATATTGCCGCTCGTCAGATTCTTGATAGTCGGGGTAACCCGACGGTTGAGTGTGAGGTTGGGCTTAGTGGAGGAGCACTCGGGCGGGCTGCTGTGCCAAGTGGCGCCAGTACGGGCGAGCATGAGGCTGTTGAGCTTCGTGATGGTGGCGAGGCCTGGGGCGGCAAGGGCGTCCAGAACGCCGTGTGTAACGTTCACGAAGAAATCGCCCCGCAGGTCCTTGGGCTCGACGTTCGTGATCAGGAGGGCCTTGACGGTCTGATGATCGAGCTTGACGGAACGGCGAATAAGTCAAGACTTGGCGCCAATTCGATTCTCGGCATATCGATGGCTGCGGCGAAGGCGGCCGCGGCGCAGAGTGATCTGCCTTTGTTTCGATATCTGGGTGGTGCCGGATCTCATGTGATGCCTGTGCCAATGATGAACATCCTCAATGGTGGCAAGCACGCCGACAATACCGTGGACTTCCAGGAGTTCATGATTCAGCCGCTTGGTTTCGAGTGCTTTGAAGAGGGCATGCAGGCGGGCGTTGAGATCTATCACGCGCTCAAGGGTGTGCTGCATGAACGCAATCTCTCGACCGCCGTTGGCGACGAAGGTGGATTTGCTCCGGATCTTGCGTCTAATGAGGAAGCGCTTGAGGTGATTGCCGCTGCAACTGAGAAGGCTGGCTATGAACTCGGTGAACAGATTGTGATCTGCCTCGACCCAGCGACGAGCGAGATGGTGTCAGAGGCGAAGAAACTCGGCAAGGAGGGGTATTGTTTCTTCTCAAGTGACCCGCAGCGTGTGGCGAGCAGCGAAGAGATGATTGACCTGTGGGCAAGTTGGTGCGACAAGTGGCCAATTTGGTCCATCGAGGATGGGCTCGGCGAAGAAGATTGGGCCGGCTGGGTATCGCTGACTGAGCGACTTGGTGATCGCGTTCAAATTGTGGGCGACGACCTATTTGTAACGAATGTTGACTACCTCACACGCGGCATCGAAGAACATGCAGCGAATGCCATTCTCGTTAAGGTCAATCAGATTGGCACGCTGACCGAAACATTCAAGGCAGTCCGGCTTGCGCAGCATCACGGCTATAACGCCGTTATCAGCCACCGTAGCGGTGAAACCGAAGATTCGTTTATTGCCGATCTTGCTGTAGCAACCAACGCTGGACAGATCAAAACCGGAGCGCCTTGCCGCAGTGACCGTACAGCCAAGTACAACCAGCTTCTTCGGATTGGTGAACTGCTCGGCGCGGATGCAACATACGGCGCATAGCGTTAGCGGTCAGATTGCGATTGACCAAAGTAGGCCGGGTGGCTCGATCATGGAACTAGGGGCTGAAGGACAGATTGGCCGGCGTGGCGACAGGTCCCGCGCGGCTTTGCCGCGAGAGAAGGTGATTGGGGCCGAACACCTTAGATACGAATGCGTGGGTCAACCCAGGCGTACATCACGTCAACGGCAAGGTTGAGGATGACAAGGAGGGCTGAGTAGACCAATACGACACCCATGATCATGGTGAGGTCTTTGCTCAGTACCGCATCAACAAAATGCATGCCAAGGCCCGGCACGGCGAACACTTTCTCGATGACAAACGACCCAGTTAACGCAGCAGCTGTGGCGGGCCCAAGATACGACAGTACCGGCAGCAGTGCGTTGGGAAGCACGTGATTCAGGACGACCACACGCTCAGGCACACCCTTCGCGCGAACCGTTCGGATGTAGTCCGCCTGCATTTCCTCTAGGACACCCTGCCGCGTGAGCCGGGCAATCCACGCTGCGAAGGGAAGGCTGAGCGCAACAGATGGAAGTATGAGGTGCGAAAGTGTGCCCCAACCACCAACCGGGAACCATTGAAGCCACACCCCGCCAACAAGTAGCAACGCCGTACCAATCACAAACGCTGGAACACTAACCCCAATCACACTGATCGATCCCGTCACGCGATCAATCCACGTACCTGGTCGAAGACCACCGAGTGTGCCGGCAGACACACCAATAAGCAATGCGAGCAAGATTGCAGCGATGCCAACTGTCATGGATACCGGCAACTGCCCCGTGATGATCTCGTTGACCGACCAGTTTTCATGGCGAAGGCTTGGACCGAAGTCAATTACGGCTGCGTTTCCGTTTCCAAGAAGCCAGTTCACACCAGTGATGTCACCGAGGTATGACCAATAGAACGTCCACGGGTCATCGAGATTCCATTGCGATTGCATGGCTTCCGCAATAGCCGCCGGCGGCCGCCGCCCCTCGGCTTTCTCAAGTGGGTTGCCGGGGATCAACCACGCGAGCGCAAATGTCAACGTGTACACGGCGAACAAGATGATCGGTATCTGCGCAACACGCGAGACGATAGTGCGTTGCATTGGGCTCATTGATCAGTTCCATTTTTCAGATGGATGTCACCGATGTATTGAATGAGCCGCGGGTGGGTCGTCATTCCATCAAGTGCCTCAGGATCATGCATTGTGACTTCAACGAGTTGACATATTGGAAGGAGAGGCATATGCACTTCAAAGAGTTCCCGCTCGATGTCTGCAAGCATTCGCATGCGAGTGGCTGGATCGGTCTCGGCCGCGGCAGCGTCGAGTTTGGCATCAATGACTGGGTTGTTGAATTGGCGATCGTTGTTTCCATTGGTGCTTCGAAAGAGTTCCAGGAAGGTGGTGGGATCACCCCAGTCGCCGTACCAGCGTCCACGGGCCACCATGAAGTCGCCGTTTTTGAGATCGGCTCCAAACGACTTACTGTCTTGGGCGCTGAGCGTGACTTCTACACCAAGCGCATCTTTCCACTGGCTCCGAATCGCTGTGGCAATGCGACGGTTTCGTGGCGACGATGTGGTGTACTTGATATCAACTGATGGAAATGGCATACCACTAGAATTGGTGAGTGCGCCGGAGTCGTTGAGGGACCAGCCAGCCTCATTCAGTTCGTGTATCGCTCGTTCGTGATCGAACCCAAGACCTTCTGGTGGTGTGTATCCGGCAATCGATCCCTTGGGTGTGAACGACCCTGTGATTGGTTCGTGTAGACCCGTAACGTGATCGACAATCATCTGTTTGTCAGTGGCCAATGCAAACGCCCGCCGAACCCGCGCATCATGAAACGGGTTCGGATTTCCGTTTGCCAGCGTGTCACCACAGTTGAAACTGTAGAAGTCGGTACCAAAGGCCGGAACCGTACGAATCGATCGTACAAGTAAGTCGGAAGTGCCTGGATTAGCAACCTTCTCTTCAAGAAGGTCCTGCCGCACGTCTGCAGATACACCGGTTAACCAATCAACCTCACCGCTTCGAAAGGCAAGCAACGCTGTGTTTGGATCAGGGAACGATCGGACAAGCACGCTCTCAACCTCACCTGGATGATTGGCGTGTGTGTTTGGGATGAGCCGCAGATCGCGACGATATCGCCACTGATCGAGCACATAGGGTCCATTGCTTACGAGCGTGCCGGGCCTGGCCCAGTGGTGGTCGGGCTGTAGTCGACCAGTTTCGTTAACAAGTGTGACAAACTGGCGATCGACCCACGGTGGAGCTGTGGATGCGTTGTGATTGGGCCATCCCTCAACGGCTGGTCGATAGACCGGCATCATTGGGGCAAAGGCAAGAAGATCAAGCAAGTACGGAATGGGGTGTGTGAGGCGAATCTCAAGTGTGTGCGGCCCACGTGCTGTGATGCCGACTGTGTCCGCAAAGTGGCGTTCGGTGTCGTCCATTAGCCTTGCTGCCGCTCCAGGCGATGGCGTGAAGTTAGCAAGCGCGTCGGTCCGCCAATCCCAAAACGCCTTGGCGCCGCTCACGGCAAACAAGAGGTTGGAATAGTCCGCTGCGGTGTCTGGTAGTAATAGGCGTTGCCATGACCACACAAAGTCGTCGGCTGTGACCGGCGCGCCATTTGACCATCGGGCATT
>JABJQE010000260.1 GCA_018663565.1 Phycisphaerae bacterium | reverse complement strand
GTGCAGCACGCCAATACGCTTGCCCGGGTCATTCGCAAACGCCGTCAGAAGGACGGCATGATTGTGCTGAGCCTTCCCGAGTCAGTTTTGAAATTTGATGAGGACGGACGCGTTGAGGATGTGCAGCAAGAAGACGACGCCTACACGCACACCATCATTGAAATGTTCATGGTGGAAGCAAATGAAGCTATTGCGAGGCTCTTTGACTCGATGAATGTCGGCGTGCTGCGCCGAGTGCATCCAGAGCCAGCACTTGAAGATCTCGCCAACCTTCGGACCATGGCTGCCGCGGCCGGGTTCAGTGTGCCGGATGATCCCAATCGATATGACTTGCAACAATTACTCGATGCCACGCGAGATCACGAGTCGGCCCGGGCGGTTCACTTTGCGGTACTGCGTACACTGACAAAGGCCGAGTACAGCCCGGCTGCTGTTGGGCACTTTGCTCTTGCGAGCGATCACTACGCCCACTTCACGTCACCGATCCGTCGCTATCCCGACCTCAATGTGCATCGCGGACTTGAGGCCTATATTGAGCAGACAGAGAATGGTGCTGTGCGGTACACGGGTCGCAAACGTGGTCAGCTCGAGCGTCGCATGCAAGATGATGCGCGTCTGCTTCCGCAAGAGGATCTGATTGCCCTTGGTCGGCACTGCAGCGACACCGAGGGCAACAGCACCGCGGCTGAGCGGAGTTTGCGTGAGTTCCTTGTTCTGCAGCATCTCGCCGATCATTATCTCGGTGAGGAATTGCCAGCGGTTATCAGTGGATTCAATGCGGGCGGTATGTGGGTGTCCCTTGACCGATTTCTTGTTGACGGGCAGGTGACCTGGGAGAACTTTGGCGACTCACGCCGCGAGCGGTGGGTGGAAATCGAGGGCCAAGGGCGAATAGTGGCCAAGAACAGTGGAGCGGTTATTGCCATTGGCGATCCGATGGTGGTTCAGGTCATTCGGGTTGACATGGCGAGCCGGCACCTTGAGTTGATGCTCAAGTCGCGGCCAGAGCGAACGGTGGCGGATATTGCTCGGGGGCCAAAGCCTCGCCGCGAAGGGAAGTCACGCAAAAAGCAGGGCTCCAAGCGTAAGGGCGGGGGCAAGCGAAGGCGACGATAGACCCAATCATCCGATACGCTGCGTCTCCGAACGAGGAGCCTGAGCATGTCCGAAAATTTTGGAATTGAGTCTGTACTCCAAGAGGATCGTGTATTCGACCCGCCGGCTGACTTTCAAGATCGCGTTGGCGGTGCTTGGGTGGACTCCATGGAGATGTACCGGGAACTTCATCAGCAAAGCATTGATGACAGTGAAGACTTCTGGGCTGCAGTCGCCAACGAACTTGATTGGTTCAAGAAGTGGGACACCGTGCTTGAATGGGATTGTCCCGATGCCCGGTGGTTTGCGGGTGGAAAGATCAACGCGTGCCACAACTGCGTAGACCGCATCATTGACCTTGGTCATGGCGATGAGCCCGCGATAATCTGGGAAGGCGAGCCGATGCTCGAGGATGGCCCCGAGATTCGGCGGCTGACCTACCGAGATCTCAAAGTGGAAGTCAGCCGGTTTGCAAACGCGTTGAAGGCGAGAGGTGTCAAACGCGGCGATGTTGTGACCATCTATATGGGCATGGTTCCAGAACTGACGGTTGCAGTCCTGGCTTGCGCTCGGATCGGCGCTCCCCACAGCGTGATCTTCGGAGGCTTCTCGCCTCAGTCCATTGCTGACCGCGTGGAGGATGCCGATTCAAAAATCATCATCACATGCGATGGATCATGGCGGCGTGGAAAGATCGTGCCGCTCAAGGCCAATGTTGACCAGGCTTTGACGATGACCGATCGAGTTAGCGATGTTGTAGTACTTCGGCGTTGCCAGAATGATATTGAGATGCAAGTTGGCCGCGATCACTGGTGGCACGAAGTTGTCGAGGACGTGTCTGATGAGTGCCCGTGCGAAGAGATGGACAGCGAAGACATGCTCTTTCTGCTCTATACCTCGGGCAGCACCGGAAAGCCCAAGGGTATTGTGCATACGACAGGTGGGTATCTCGCGTACACGTTCCTGACAAGCCGGTATGTCTTCAATCTTCGACCCGGCAATGACCACGTCTATTGGTGCACTGCAGATGTTGGCTGGATCACCGGCCACTCCTACATCATCTACGGCATCCTGCAAAACCATGTGCCGACGCTGATGTATGAAGGGGCGCCTAACTTTCCAGAGCCAGATCGGTTCTGGGATATTTGCGAACGCCACGCCGTGACGCATTTCTATACCGCCCCGACGGCGATTCGAGCATTCATGAAGTGGGGCGACGAGTATCCACGGCGACACGATCTCTCCAAGCTTCTCGTGCTCGGAACAGTCGGTGAACCCATCAACCCAGAGGCATGGATGTGGTATCACCGGATGATTGGTCACGAGCGGTGTCCTATTGTCGACACATGGTGGCAGACCGAGACTGGCGGCCACATGATTACACCTCTTCCCGCTGCAACGCCCACGGTTCCCGGATCGTGCACACTTCCATTCTTGGGAATTGATGCAGCGGTTGTGAATGAAGATGGCGCTGAGCAACCGGCGAACACCGGCGGCTTGTTGGTCGTGCGAAAGCCGTGGCCTGGCATGCTGCGTGGTATTCACGGTGATCGGCAGCGGTTTATTGATACGTATTTCTCTCGTGTCGATGGGATGTACTTCGCGGGCGACAGCGCGAGGCGCGATGATCGTGGGTACTTCTGGATTATGGGTCGCATGGATGATGTCATCAACGTGTCCGGCCACAGGCTCGGCACGATGGAAGTGGAGTCGGCCCTCGTGAGCCACGACTCGGTGGTCGAGGCTGCCGTTGTTGGAATGCCTCATGAGATCAAGGGCACTGGCATTGCGGCATTCTGCACACTCGGGCCAGATTGGAAAGCTGACGATGCGCTTCGTGACGCCTTACGGGAACATGTGGCTAATGAGATTGGTTCTATCGCTAAGCCAGACATGATTCAGTTCACTGATTCATTGCCAAAGACGAGATCTGGCAAGATTATGCGGCGACTATTGCGAGATGTCGCTGCCGGCAGAGAGGCCGTTGGGGATATGAGTACTCTTGAAGATCTTGGCGTTTTGGCGAAGTTGCAGCATGACGAAAAGTCCTAGATGGCGACGTGGGCATATGAAGCACGCAGTGCCACTGGCGATCTGATAACGGGCCGCGTTCAGGCGGGATCCCGGGAAGTTGTATTGGCCGAACTTCGGGGACGTGGACTCTCACCAGTTCGGGTGAGTGAATCACGAGCTCCACTCTTCCAGCGTCGTGTCGGCACGTCGGCTTTGTCCTCGATGTTTCGCGGTCTTTCAGATCTTGTGGCCTCAGGTGTTCCGCTCTTGCGAAGTCTCAAACTGCTTTCCAAGGGACGCGCCCACCAGAACCTTTCCACGGTGCTTGCTGACATCGCCGACCAAGTTGCAGACGGCACCACGATGGCCAACGCCATGGCGTCGCACGCGAATGCATTTGGACCGGTTCACGTCGCGATGGTTCGTGCTGGTGAACAGGGTGGATTCTTAGCCGAGGTATTGGTTGATCTTGCCGATCTATTGGAGCGGCAGGCCACACTTCGATCACGCGTCATTGGGAACCTGGTGTACCCGACCATCTTGGTCGTGACTGGTGTTGGTGCCGTTATATTCGCGCTCGTTGCATTTGTTCCGAAGTTCAAGCCATTCTTTGCTCGCATCGAGGTCCCGGCGGCGACCCGCGTGTTGCTTGGTCTCTCAGATTTTGTTGTTGGATGGTGGCCGCTTCTACTTGTTGCATTTGTATTGTTGGTCGGGATTATCTTTTCGATTCGGGGTCGTCCTGCGACGCGGCTCGTGATCGGCGCCATGACCTTGCGGACACCCATTGTGAACGCGCTTATTCGGGATCTGTCAATGGCACGGTTTGGACGGCTCTTTGGCACGCTGCTCGGAAGTGGCGTTGGTTTATTGCCGGCGCTTGGCATTGCCCGCGCCGCAGCAGGTCAGCCCCAACTCGAGGACGCCATTCAGTCCGCCGAGGAGGCCATTCGAAGCGGTGAGCCGATGTCTGAGCGACTCGGTTCGACCGGAGTCGTGGCCGAGGAAGTAGTCGAAATGATTGCAATCGCTGAGGCGGCCAATGCCCTGCCCCGCGTCATGGTCAAAATTGCAGAAGCGTCGGAGCGTCGTGTGGATCAGCGTCTTGAATTGTTGCTGCGGCTCATGGAGCCCATCCTGCTTCTGGGCGTTGCTGGGATGGTGGTGTTCATATTTGCTGCTTTGGTACTGCCAATGATGCGGATGAGCTCCGCGATTGGTTGATTCTCACTGTAGGATGGTCACGGAGGCACACCCAATGAAACGACAGACCCGAACCGCATTTACTCTCATCGAACTCTTGATCGTGATCGCCATTCTGCTTGCACTTGGTTCGATCGTAGCTGTGAACTTCCTTGGCGCGGCCGACAAGGCTGAACTAGATGTGCAGCGAGCACAATTCGATCAAATTGGTGAGGCGATGAAACGGTTCCGCCTCGATCTAAAGCGATACCCCTCGGGTGACGAGGGCATCGAGGTGCTTTGGAACCGCGAAGCGATTGAGGATGAAGATCAGGCCACTCGTTGGAACGGACCGTATCTCGAGCAGCCGGTGACGAGTGATCGATGGGGTGGAGAACTGGTGTACACCTTCCCTGGTGAAATCATTGGCGAGTCCACCTACGATTTGGTCTCCATTGGTCCAGATGGCGAAGAGGGTACTGATGACGACATCACGAATCATGATCGGAGAAAGACAGCCGATGGTGAGTTCGAACAGGACGAGTCATTTACGGGGGAGAGCGAGTCGCTTGGCGGATGATTCGCCCGAAGCCGCGCAAGTGCTTCCGCGCAGGCATCACACTATTGGAGTTGATTATCGTATTGATAGTGCTTGGCGCAATTGGCGCGCTGATATTGCCATCCGCTACCTCATTGCTCGATCGGGCCGCGTTTGATTCAGATGTCCAGCGCGTGCGAGCTGCTCTTGTTGAGTGCAGAGTGATTTCTGAGCGGCTTGGGACGTCTCTCGAGATTGTGCTCGAGCCAGGTCGATTAGCAGCGCGGCCCTGGCCCTATGGAAATGAGGGCGCAGCCGAACCAGTACTGACAGTTGAATTGACGACCGTCAAGGATGGTGACGGGGAGGAACTTGAGGAAGCAATTGTGCTTGCAGTGGCCTTGCCTGATGGGACCTTTGTCAGCAACGGACCAATTGGTATGGAAGATGGGTATGGCCGCTCGACGCAGTTGATATTGGATTCAATGAGCGGCGCGGTCATTGAGGCGACTCCATGAACCTGCGGCGCGGCGCACTCTTGCTTGAAGTACTGGTGTCGCTTGCCATTGTGGTTGGTGTTTCAGCATTCTCCCTCAAGGCGGTTGGCGATTCCGAGCAGGCGATCGACCGTGCGGATCGCCGTAGACGGTGCATGGATGTTGCCGCGTCGGTGACGGCCATGCTCGATGCAGGTTTGATTGGCGTCGGTGATTTGCGAGCCCGGTTACTGCCCGAAGTGGATGGACTGCCGCTTGATGATGGCGCCGCTGTACCACTTGAACTCGAAGTCACGACTGCTCGCACGCAGTGGGGAGGCGTGGTCCTTATGACCCTTGTTGTGTCTGAGCAGGGTGATGATGCACCCGTGCAGGCCACGCTGCGACAACTCGTCGTGCTGCGGGAACGTCGCGCTGAAGAATTGCAGGAAGACGATCTGTTGGAGGGTTTGGAATGAGCCGACGCGGATTCACATTGCTTGAAGTGATGTTGGCGCTGGTCATCTTGATGGCCTTGCTTGCCGTCATGTCGCAATTCACGTGGTCACTCGGACAAGGTCAACAGCGGGCCTTAGATCGACTCGACCGCCAGGCTGCGATTGACGCAATTATTGATCGAGTCTCTCTTGCGCTTGATACCGGAACAGCATCAGTCCAAGGAGGTGCTGGCTTTCGTGGTGACTCCACGTCCCTTCACATGTTCTTGTCTCAAGATCGGCCAGATAGTTCCCACGCCAAAGGGCTTGGGGCGCAGCGTGCTATTGATATCGAGTTTGATCAACAGAAGCATGCAGTACAGGTGAGTGGCGGCGAGATGTTGCCACTTGGAGATCTTCGCCTTCGATTTTATAATGGCGAGCAGTGGCAAGACTCATTCGATTCGGTTGAAGAGGGTGGGTTGCCCACAGCAGTGCTGGTGGAAGCCTGGTTGCATGGTGGTCTTGCTGATGCGTCCGAGGCCGACATCCCGCCTGATCGTCGGCGAGTTATGACGGTCGTGGGCGCGTGGAGGCAATCACCATGAGCCATCGGCATGGCATTGTGCTTGCGGCTGTTCTGGTCGTGGCTGCAGCATCGCTATGGACGACTGTTGCCTTGCTCGCCCGCGCTGGAGTCGAGATCTCCGGTGTTGATGGTGGCTCAGGGTCTATTCAAGCAGAGTCCGCCATGCGGTCTGCCGTGTTGGTGTACGCCAGTGAGCTCTTTGAGCAACGAGATGAATTGAGAGTGGGCGTCGCCGCTCAACTTGATGAGCAAGTCGTGCTCTGGGAATCCGGAACGCGATCCATGGTCGCTCGGCTGATGCATCTAGAAGGCGATCAGCATATGGTCGCCGAGGCGAGCAGGCTCGACATCAACCACGCAACCGCTGACCAGCTTGACCATGTTCTCGGATTTTCAGAATCAATTCTGAGTACTCGGGGTCGGCATCGATTTGATGATGCGAGGGAGGTACTGCCCTTGCTTGACCAGTCTGCTTCCGAGTCCACAGCCGATGGTGGGCTATGCGACCGGTTGACGGTGCACGCACATGAGCCCAACGTGCAGCAGAATGGGAATCTTCGGATCAATCTTGCGATCCCATGGTCCGAGGAACTTGGTGAGCGTATTGCGACGCGGTTTGACAAGAAGGTGTCCGATGGATTGCGGGCGGTATTGATAGACAATCCGGTCAAATCAGATGCTGATCTCATGCGTCTCCTCTTGGCGTTCGATGTGCACCCAAGCGACTGGCCCGATGCATTGGATGCATTTTCGATGGAACCTGTTCAATATCGGCTCGGACGGATTGATATCAATTCGGCGTCAGCTGAGGTGCTCGCCAGTGTGCCAGGCGTGACATCAGCCCAGGCATCGGCCATGGTGGAACGTCGATCATCATTGGATTCTGAATTGCTCGCAACGCCAGCGTGGCCATTCATCGAGGGGCTATTGCCAGTTGAACTTGCTGTCGACTTTTTTGACCGAACGACAACGGGCTCGTGGACCTGGCGGGTTCGGATTGCATGCGGCGAGCTGCCAAGTGACGAATTGGACGCGGCGTTTACCAGTGTTCATATCGCCGAGGTCGTACTGGATGTCGCGGGGGAGCAGCCACGTATTGCCATGATGCGAGACGTCACGATGCGGCTTCAAACAGTGGCCTGGCCTGAGCGGCTTGACGAGCCTGAAGAAGAAGTCGTTTCCGAGACAGTTGAGGTGCTCGATGCTGACGTACCGGTCGATGACGTTGCATCCGATCCGTCTTCGCCTGCCGAGCAAGGCACACCCACTACGATTGACGAAGATGGCCGACTTGGGCGATGGCGACCGTGAATACGAGTAGGATCCTCGTGCTATGAGCCGCTGCCGAATTGCCATCGAGCTTGGTCCCCGATATTTGCGTGGGGTCGCTGTTTCGTGCTCGGGAAACAGTGTGCGTGTCGTGGCATCGCTTGTGAAGCAGCGTCCAGAGTTGGACTCAGAAGCGGTGGGTGATTGGATCCGGACTGCGCTTGACGAGGGGGGCCTTCCATTAGGTCGGTGCTTGCTTGCTGTGTCCCGCGACGATGTCGTGATCAAGCGGCTCATGCTCGAAACGCCCTCGAAGGGCGAATTGCCCGCCATGGTCGACCTTGCCATGCGAGATGAGTTGCATCTTGATGGCGGCGCGGCCATCATCGATTTCTTACCCGATCACGCGGCAGGTGTAGAGTCCAATCTCTTGGCCGCGGCATTGCCAGAGTCATCACTGCAACGCG
>JABJQE010000259.1 GCA_018663565.1 Phycisphaerae bacterium | reverse complement strand
CTCGCGATTCCTCGCAGGCATGGCTGAGTTCTCAGCTTGGCGGAACTTGCGAAGTGGTGCTGGCATCATGGTCGGCAATGCGCTGGTCTGCCTAGCGATCGCTATTGCAGTGGTGTTCAGTTTCTTCGATATTCCTGGGGTCATTGAGGGAGTTGCCTGGGGCATCCCGGTCTTTATGTTCGCGGTGGCGATTGAAATCGTCTTGGCCATCGTGCTCAATGCCTATCGACCTCGAGTTGCCGGCGAGTTCCCTCGAGCCGCGTTTGACTCTCGAACTCTCAGTCTGCTCTCGAGACCCGACTCATTCGTCCGCTCAATCAACGAGGCAGTGA
Organism: Phycisphaerae bacterium; assembly: GCA_018663565.1. Lineage (GTDB taxonomy): Bacteria > Planctomycetota > Phycisphaerae > Phycisphaerales > SM1A02 > UBA12567. The sequence goes on along the minus strand of JABJQE010000259.1, from coordinate 7,446 downwards.
ATTACCAGTTTGGCTTCGATATCACCAGTTCGTGGGGCTACCAATTGGTGCTCCGCAGTGGGGTGTGGCTTGCGAGCTTGTCGATTGTGTCCTTGCTGGCCATGAGTACGCTCGTGGTCGTTGGTGGACGCGAAGAAGGGCTGCGTTTGCGTGCCGGCCGAATCATTCCATCAAGTGAGGGCGACGTGCAATCGCCAGGGGCGTTCTGGAAACTTCCATGGCCTATTGAATACGCCACGCTACATGATGTCACAGAGGTGCGATCGCTGCCAGTAACGCCAGCTGAGGATGGCATTTCGATCTATGACGATTGGAGCAAGCCGGTCAAGCTCAAGAACAAGGCGAAGGATTATCAGTTCATCGTTCGGCCGTCCCAACTTGGGCAAGAAGAAGCTTCGAAGTTGATTGACGAACTCGACGCTGCCGATGATGGCCTCGTTTCGAACACGGGCTGGGCGATCGTCCGTGCTCGAATTGTGCTTGGTTGGCGTGTGAAGGGTGAGGATGATGCTCTGCTTCAGTATCTCGACTTTGGTACGGACCGAAAGGCTCGCAGGCAGCAGATGACTGACCGCGAGCGGATTTTGCGGTCGATTTCAATTGCTGAGGCAACCCGGTTCTTTGCGACACGGAATCTTGACGACGTCCTGACATCTGACCGTGGCAATCTTGGCACAATGCTTGAGGATCGCATTCAGAAGCGGCTCGATACGCTCGACGCAGGCATTGACGTTGTGAATGTGAGTCTGCCCATGGTGTTGCCGCCGGCCGACGCTGTGCAGAGTTTTGAGGATCTTCCGGTTGCAGTGCAACAAAATCTCCGCACCACACGCAATGCAGAGCGTGAGAAGACCAATGTATTGAATTCTGCTGTGGGCAATCCGGTCTTTCTTGAGCCACTTATTGAAGCAGTTGATGCTGTTGAGTCTGCTCGGTTGGCATTGAGCACTGCTGATGCTGCTGACCATGATGCTGCACAGAAACGACTTGATGAGGCTGTCGCAGCCGCCGAAGGTGTTGTGAGGAAGGGCGGCGGCGCGGCGTATCAGATTATCGCCGCTGCAGAACGTGGCAAGCTTGTAGACATGCTTGCTCGTCGCGGCCAGGCGGCTCGTGTTCGTGGGCAGCAATCCGCCTGGGTTGCGGCGCCGCAATTGTTCCGGCAGCGTTCCATTATGAAACTGTATGCCCAATATCTTCCGTCAATGCGAAAGTATGTCATTGGCGTTGACCCATCGAAGCTCGAACTCAACGTGGAGCTGCGTGAACTCGCCTCCCCCAACACAGTCTTCTCGGAGTCGTTACTCGACGGAACCGAGGGCCAGGAATAGTCATGAAGAAGGCAACAGCCATCATTGTCGGGTTGGTCATTCTCGGTGTGTTGATTTTGTTCAGCATGACCTACACCGTGTCATATAACCAAGTCGCCATTCAAAGTACGTTTGGCAAGGTGAACGATGGAAGTATCGTGCGGGAGCCAGGGCTTCACTTCAGACTGCCATTCTTTGCTGATTCAGTCAGCCTGTATGACACGCGACTACAGATTCTCGAAGGACCACTCGAGAATATCCAAACAGCCGATGGCCAACAGATCGTCGTGCGGGGGTTCATGCTGTGGCGGGTCGACCGGGAGGGTGACGGGCCGCTGCAGTTCTATCGTTCCTTCCCAGATATCGCTGCTGCTCGTGATGCACTACGGGCGCAGTTCCGTGATGCAATCACGATTCTCTCCAAGTATTCGTTCGGTGAATTGCTTGGTCGGGAGAGCAGGCTTGAAGACGCCGAGAAGGCCGTGCTTGCACGCATGGGGTCGGTGGTGTCGGAGGGCGTGAAACCTATCACGGTAGGCATCAGCCGGATCGCATTCAAAGAGTCGACGACGAGTGAAGTAGTTCGTCGAATGCAGGCAAGTCGAGATACGCTCGCAGATAGTGAGCGTGCCCGAGGTGCTGCAGAGGCGGAGCGAATCAAGTCACACGCCGCTGGTGTTGCTGAGAAGATTCTGGCCTTTGCCTCACAGCGAGCTCAGGAGATTCGCACAGAGGGCGAAGAACTTGCCGCTGGGTATCTGGCCGAGATGGGCAAGGACGAGCAGCTTGCGATCTTCTTGTTGTGGGTTGATGCGCTCGAGAAGTCGCTCTCTGAGAACACGACATTCATTATTGATACCAATATGCAGCCGTGGCACCTCCTTGAAGCCGAGGGGACCGCTGATGTGCTCACCACGGGCACAGTTGATGAGGCGGGCCAATGAGCGACGCGCCATTGAATGACGATGAACTTCAGGACGCTGGCCGCCAGCGGGCAGCCTCAGCGAAGCTTGATGTAGATCAGGGCGTCGGTGACGCAGCTCAGCTGCGAGAGGCCATGGACCCTGCCAATCGCTCGCTTGCCGAGGCCTTGCAACTGAGCTTCCGTCTTCTGCAAGTGGCAATCTTGTGCTTGCTTGGGTTGTATCTCTTCTCGGGCTTCAAGACTGTCGAAGCAAACCAGAGTGGGGTCGCCACATTGTGGGGCCGCATTGTGGATGGCGAGGGGCTTGAGCCGGGACTTCAGATGAATTGGCCACCACCGATTGGTGAATTCGTGGTGTTCCAGGCTGAAGGTCGCACGGTGACTGATGGCGACGCCTTTGTGACCCGTGGTGTTGGCGTACAGGGGCGTGACCGGGCAGTCAAAGAGGCCAAGGCAACCGATCGAATCAAGCCGGAACGAGACGGGTCATTCCTGACCGCCGATCGGGAAATTGGGCATCTCAGCTCAGAAGCTCGATTTGAAATTGCCAATCCCAGCGGCTTTCTAGAGTCAGTTTCTGATACGCAAGCCAACGCCCTCGTACGACTCGCATTGCAGCAGGCCACCGTGGCGATTGCCGCGAGGCATTCGCTGCATGATCTGCGGGAGACGATGTCGGCTGACGAATTGCGTGGCCTTCTGCGAGACCGTGCTCAGGGCATGCTCGATGTTGCTGATAGTGGTATCCGGATCGTTGAGGTAACGCTGACCGATGAACCCAAGCCGCCGCTCTTCTTGCAGAAGTCCTTCGAAGACTTCTCGCGGATGAGCCAGCGAGTTGAAGGTGATATTGAAGGTACGCGCCAAGCAGCCCAAGAACAACTCATTCAAGTTGCCGGTGAGCATTACGCCGACCTTGAACAACTCATTGAGGCCTTCGAAGCCGGCATAAATCGTGACGGACATGCTGATGAGGCACTCGCGAAGATTGACGCCATGTTGGATGGCGGTGAGGTGAGCGGCGATGTGTTCCGTGCGATCAGCGCTGCGAATCGATACAAGACCGAGATCGAACGGACGATCGGAAGCGAGGCTCGCCGATTTGAGAGCCTGTTGCCACGATGGCAGACCCATCCAGATCTTGTTGTTGCGCAGCGATTGTTGCGGGCTCGCAGTGGCGTGTTGTCATCTGAAGATGCAGAACTCATGTATGTGCCGCAGGCGCTTGCCGCACTGCGACTCGATATTTCCGGCCAGCAGCACGTTCGAGATGCTCGCCGCCGCTCAGACTTGAAGCGGCGTGAGGCCAATACATGGGGAACGCAAATTGGATCGGCAATTGATGTGTTCCGCCGCGTGGAAGAACTGAAGGGCGACGATGCCGCCCGGCAACTTGTGATTGGTGAAGACGGCCGCTTGCGTGGCATGCGAGAGGAACCTTGAAGCCATGGTGACTATGCAGCGTAGTGAAGCAATAGTTGAAGCACGTGGGCTCACACGAGCCTTCCGTGACTTCTGGATGCGAACGCGTGCGATGGCGGTCGACCATATTGATCTTGAGATCCGTTCAGGCGAAATCTTCGGATTGCTTGGTCCCAACGGATCTGGCAAGAGCACGACCATCAAGATGATTCTCGGATTGCTGCGGCCAACGGCTGGCAGACTTTCCGTCTTTGGTCGTCCTGCAACTGATGTTGCCGTGAAGCGACACATTGGATTTCTTCCCGAGGAATCCTATCTCTATCGATATCTAACGCCACTGGAGACGCTCGACTACTACGGCCGACTCTTCGGGCTTCGCCGCGTAGAGAGACGTCGCCGCTCAGAGCAGTTGCTCGACATGGTCGGACTCTCTGGTGTTGCACATCGCCACGTTGGTGAATTCTCAAAGGGCATGATGCGACGCATTGGGCTCGCCCAGGCTTTGGTCAATGACCCCGAGTTTCTCATTCTTGATGAGCCCACTTCAGGCCTTGATCCGATCGGCACGAAGCTTGTCAAAGAGTTGATTCTCGATCTACGCAGCCGTGGCAAAACGATCCTGCTGAGCTCCCATTTGCTTGGCGATGTTCAAGACGTCTGTGACAGAATGGTCATGTTGTACGGGGGAAAGATTCGCGCTGAGGGAACGGTTGACGATCTGCTCCAGGACACAGAACGAACGGTCATTCGAACCGGGCGGCTTGATCAAGAGACAATTGACCGAATCGACGCCGTACTCCGTGAGCGAGGCGGAGCGATTGAACAGGTCGAGAGCCCGAAACAACGGCTTGAGGATCTCTTCCTAGATATCGTGGAGCAAGCTCGTAAGGAACGCATTGCTACCTCTGGTGCAACTGAGGGCGGTGAGACCGCTGCCTTCCTCCGCAGTGAAAAACAGTCCGGCGACGATCTTGTAGACCATTTGCAGAATACGAAGGACGCGAAGGCCGTCGGCAGGGTGGTTGCGAAGGAGAGTCGAAATCAGCCAGGTGCTGCCTCAGAAGTGCTCGATACGCTCCTGAAGGACACGCCCGCCCCAGCGAGGGCGGCAGTTGAGAAACCTCAGACGCCCGCACCGGCCGATGTCGATCAAACCATGATTGATCGGCTGACAGGCGGAGGTGGCGATGCAGACGAGTCAGGTGATCGCACGTGATGACTGGACTTGTTTCGCTTTGGCGTCTCTTTGAGCGATGGCAGCGACTGATGTGGGTGAGAATTCTCGCGAGCATTCTTGTTGTTGCTGCCGCTGTTGGCTTCTTTGGTTCCATTGTGTCGATTCGAAGCAATTGGGAAACGGCTTCGGGTGAAATCGGGCAATCGCTTCTTGGCGACGAGGCCTCGGTCTATGGCAGTCTTCTGCGGGACAATGGAATGGTCGTCATCAACGGCCATGAGTACGGAGCGCCGATCGAGGTTCTGCAGCAGGTCATCGCCGAAGATGGCACGCCGACCGATGTGCAGCGCATCGTCTTTGTCTTGTTGCGAGATTGGATCCCATCCTGGTCGCCGCGATGGCTCTTGCTTGAAACAGGCATGTCGTGGATGTTCATGGGCACGATGATTGTCATCGGCCTCGCTGTCATCTGGACTGGTTTACTGGTTCCTGTGGTGACGTTGCTTGCGATCGGTATTGCTGGCACATCTTTGTTTTGGTCCCTCGGATGGGAACAGTGGGTTGGCGTTCCAGTCGCCATGGCGGTATTGCTTTCAACTTTCCTGATGGCCATCCGTGTGCTTCAACTGGCGCTGGCGGGCCGGCAAGGGTGGATGGCTGTCGCCCACACTGTGCTTCAAGAAGTCTCCCGCACTCGATTGGCAATGGGCTTTGTGATCGCACTGCTCGTGGTGTTGCCGCTGTTGCCATTGACGCTCGACCAATCGGCGCCAATCGGCCAAGTGGTTCAGGCCTATCTCGCTCGTTCATTGGGGCTGGCCTTTGTAGTCGCGGCCTTATTGGTATTGCTCGTTGGATGCAGTTCAATCTGCTTCGATATTCGGGATCGTCACATTTGGCACTTGGTGACCAAGCCACTTGGTCGGGCACATTACTTGTTTGGTAAGTGGGTGGGCGTGGTGCTCCTTGGTGGCGTTATGTTGAGCATCGCCGGCAGTTGGTCGTTTGCATGGGTGCAATACATGCAGAGTTCATACGTGCCGCGTACCCGCGTCGAGTTTGCCGACCAAGCGGAACTCATGGAGGAAGTACTCGTTGCACGGGAAAGTATGTTCCCGGTGTACGAGGAACTTGAAGAGGGTGATGTTCGCGGTCGAATCGACCAGATCCTGCGTGAAGACCCCGAGTACATTGAGTTTGCAGACGGCGATGTGCCTCTTGGCTTGACTCGGCTGCTACGAAAGCGCGTGCTGGAAGAGTTTGACCAGCAGCGGCGGCTCGTTGAAACAAATCGCGACAAGGCCCGGCGGCCATGGGGTGTTCTTCACTTTGAAGGTCTGCAAGAGGCGAAGCGGCTGAATTTGCCGCTCCGGTTGAAGTTCCGGTTGCTTGGTGGATATTCAGATGAACACGAGCGGCGACTTGTCGGTATTGCCGTTGGCGAGGATCGCGACACTGGTGTCATTGGAGCCTTCATCCCAACCGTTCCTCAGCATGTGGACTTGCCTGCAACTGCCATCACCGACGATGGCACGCTCGACGTATCGATTGTCAATCTGACCCATATTTCACCGCCAACGGGTAACGAATGGCGTGGTCCGGTGGAACTTGAGTCGTTCGCGCTGAGCCCGGGCCCAATGGACCCGTTTGCAATCTTCTGGGAGGCCGAAGAAGTAGAAATCGTCTTCCCGGACGCGACGTTTGGATCGAACTTTGCGAGTGGCCTCTTCATGTTGTTCTTGAAGTTGATGATCCTTGCCGCCATCGCGTGCGCCGTGGCGACCTTCCTCAGTTTCCCAGTGGCGTGCCTTGTCGTGTTCTCACTCTATGCGGCGGCAAGTATCGCGCCGTGGCTTGAGACAACGCTCTCGTCATATGGCGGGGAACCCATGCGTGGCGAGGGTGTTGGCGCGGTCATTCAGTCTTATATTGAGGGAACAGTCCGAACCATCGCCGCAGGCATGGTGTATGCACTATCGGCCTTTGGCGAAGTCCAGCCTGTTGATCGCCTCGTTCAGGGGCGTGTGATTGCTTGGGGTCGCATCGGCTCGGGCATCGTGCTGGTGCTCTCATGGGGTGGCGGGTCTTTGCTTGTTGGGTGGTTCATTCTCACGAAGCGACAGTTGGCTTTGTACAGCGGTGATCAATAGTCATGCGGGACAGATGGATTCAATTCGGTTCGGTTGGCATTGCGATTGTTGGTTTGGCAATTGGCGGCAGCATGTTGCCTAGCCTCAGCGATCAAGCCGAGCGACATAGTCTGCGGTATACCGACGTGACCGTCGACAACGCTCCGCCGATTGTCGCGCTGGGCACGGCAATTGGTGCGTTGCGTGGCCTCGTGGTTGACTATCTGTGGATCAAATTGAATCTCATGCAAGATGAGGGCCTGTATTACGACATGTTGGAAGACGCGCGGCTCATCACAAAGCTGCAGCCGCGATTCCCGCAGGTTTGGATCTTTCATGGCCACAACATGGCCTACAACATCTCAGTCCTGACCAATACGCCCGAGGAGCGGTGGGACTGGGTCAATAAGGGCATCCGACTGATTCGCGATGAAGGGTTGCGCTACAACCCGAACGAACCATTGTTGTACAAGGATCTTGCCT
>JABJQE010000258.1 GCA_018663565.1 Phycisphaerae bacterium | reverse complement strand
TCTTTGAGCCTCTGAACCCGTACAATCCCCCTCTTGACACAGCATCCCAAGAACTCGCCTGAGCTTACTGCCCCCCCGTCTATCAACGGGTGGAATGCCGAATATGTCGACGATATGCACCGGCAGTGGCTCGCCGACCCGAGCACAGTCCCAGAGTCGTGGAAATACTTCTTCGACGGATTCACGCTCGCCGCCGATCACGAGGGTGGTGAAGTCGCCGGGCAGGCCGCAGTTGATCAGTTGCTGAGCAACTTCAGGCGATGGGGGCATCTCGCGGCTCATATTGATCCGCTTGAACGCCGCCCCCTTGACACGTCATTGTGTTCGCTCGAAGCAGTTGGCCTCAGTGAACAAGATCTCTCCCGAGAATTCACAGCCGGCCCATGGAGCGGAACGCTCTTGGACATCATGACGCGAATGCAATCGGCATGGTGCGGCACGATGGGAATTGAATCGGAACACATTCGCTGCCCCAAACGCCGCGCGTGGTGGCGTACACACATCGAGTCAACCGCGGACCCGCTGACGGCCGACACTCGCCGATCCATCCTGCATGGCTTGCAGCGTGCAACTGGACTCGAGCGATTCTTGATGCGGCGATACATTGGCAGCAAGTGGTTCAGCTTGGAAGGCGGAGAAACGCTCATTCCCATGTTGCTTGAACTTCTAGAATCTGCAACTGAAGACGGTGTCGAAGAAATTGCGATTGGCATGGCTCATCGCGGACGTGTCAACGTACTCGTCAGCGTACTCGAAAAATCGTACGACCAACTCTTCACTGAGTTCGAAGAAGCATGGACCGAAGACTTCGTTGAAAGTGGTGGTGATGTGAAGTATCACCGTGGATACAGTTCAACAGTCACGACGCAGAACGGACACGCGGTCCACCTCACAATGGCCTCCAACCCATCTCACTTGGAGTGGGGGCACCCAGTAGTCGTCGGTCGCGTTCGCGCAAAGCAACGACTCCGCGGCGACACCACCCGCAAGCGATGCGTTCCAGTGCTCGTGCACGGCGACGCCGCCCTCCCAGGCCAGGGGATCGCATGGGAACTCGCCAATATGGCAGGCTTGGCTTCCTACGATGTTGGTGGATCCATCCACTTGGTCATCAACAACCAAATTGGATTCACTGCAGAACACAAAGACGCCTTCGCGAGCGTCTACTGCACCGACATCTTCCGCGGACTTGATGTGCCGATTCTGCACGTCAATGGTGCCGATCCAGATCAGTGCGTCCGAGCCATGCAACTCGCATGGGCCTACCGCCATGAGTTTGGCGCCGATGTGGCTATTGATATGTGGGGGTGGCGAAAGTACGGACACAACGAGACAGATGAGCCTCGCTTTACCAATCCAGAGTTGTATACAGCGGTCGACGCCCAGCCGAGCATCGTTGAAACCTATGCGAACACACTTGCTCGCGAAGGCGTCATCAAGGCTGAAGAAGCTGACCAGGCAGAGCAGCGATTACTCGACATCATGAACGAGTCGCAGCAACGCATCAGGAGTTCGCCAGTTCAGCCAATGCCCCCCGCCTTCGACGACCACTCGACATGGGCGGGCTTTGACAAGACCTGGTCGGACGATCCTGTGGATACAACTGTCCCAGAGTCGACGCTACACCAAATCGCCACGGCACTTGGAACGCTACCGGATGGATTCACGCCGCACCCCAAGACTCAGCGGCTTCTTGATCAACGCCGCGTAGCTATCACCGAAGACACACCACTTGACTGGGCCATGGGCGAACTGCTCGCGTACGGCAGCCTGTTGCTTGACGGATGCCCAATTCGCCTGACCGGCGAAGACTGCCTCCGTGGCACATTCAGCCATCGACATGCGGTTGTAATTGACGCTCAAACCGGAGAACCCTGGTCGTCACTCGACCACATTGATATCGCCCAATCTCGGATGTGCGTACACAACTCGCCGGTCACAGAATCTGGTTGCATCGGATTTGAATATGGGTATTCACTTGGCGACCCGAACATGCTCGTCATTTGGGAAGCGCAGTTCGGTGACTTCGTCAACGTTGGGCAGGTCTATCTTGATCAATTCATTGCCTCGGCCGAACAGAAGTGGCGACGTCATAGCGGACTCGTATGCTTGCTCCCCCATGGCTACGAAGGGATGGGGCCAGAACACTCATCGGCCCGACTTGAGCGGCTCTTGCAATTGTGCGCCTGCGACAATATTGAAGTCGTCATTCCAACCACGCCTGCACAGATCTTCCACTTGCTCCGCCGCCAGATTCGCCGAGCATTCCGTAAGCCCCTCATTGTGCTCACCCCAAAGAGTTTGCTACGACACAAAGACGCCATCAGTCATGTGGCCGATCTCACGTCTGGACAATTCGAGGCCATCTTGGATGATCCAACCGCCAACCCCGCAGACGTTACGCGCGTACTGCTCTGCTCCGGCAAAGTAGGGTGGGATCTCATGGCGGCGAGAGTAGGCACCGAAGCAGAGCACACCACAGCTGTCATCCGCATCGAACAACTGCACCCATTCCCCGCAGCCGCCATTCTAGATCTCATGAATCAATTCTCGCACGTCGAGCAATGGGTCTGGGTGCAAGAAGAGCCTCGAAATGCAGGAGCCTGGACATGGGTATCCGATCGATTCCAAGAACAGTTTGATCGCACGCTCGCTGTCGTCAGCCGCCCGGCCAATGCGTCGCCGGCCGTCGGCTCGGCCCGGCTTCACCGCGAGGAACAACGCCTTGTATTGGAAGCAGGACTTGGCATTGGACCAACATCTTCCGAGCGAATCCGCAAGGAGAAACATGCATGAATGTGGACATTACGATTCCGAGCCTTGGTGAGTCTATTACTGATGTCCGCCTTGGCCGGTGGATCTGCGAAGATGGGGACTGGGTTGACCAAGATGCGCCGCTGGTCGAGGTGGAGTCCGACAAGATTACGCAAGAACTCCCAGCGCCCGCTGCTGGACTGGTCTCCATCACAGAATCAACCGGCTCCGACCTTGCCATTGGCGCCGTCATTGGATCAATCGACACCGCAGCAACACGCCCAGCCGAGGCCACCCCTTCACTCGAGCCAGCCGCAGATGTGCCGGCTACCCGAGTCGAAGTGGCCACTGAAACAAGTTCGGCCGCATCAACGCGCTCACGCGCAACACCTATGGCCAAACGTCTCGCCCACGAACGTGGCGTAGAACTCTCGGAACTCGCAGGAAGCGGCCCCGCCGGCCGCGTGATGAAATCGGACGTGCTCGCTCGAGCAGAGAGCCCATCTCCTACTGAGCCAGTTCACATACAACCAAGCGAGCAGCCTGCATCGAGTGAATTTCGTGGCATTCGCCGCGAACGCATGTCACCGCTGCGTCGACGAATTGCCGAGCGACTTGTCCTCGCTCAGCGGACAGCGGCGATGCTCACGACCTTCAACGAGGTCGACATGACCGAAGTCATCCGACTTCGCAAAGCCCACAAGGATGACTTCAACGATCGGTTTGGTGTCAAACTTGGATTCATGAGCTTCTTCGCCCGGGCCTGTGTCTCTGCCCTGCAAGCATTCCCGTCGCTCAATGCGTACATTGATGGTGACGAAGTTGAGTACCACGATTATGTTGACCTGTCTGTGGCCGTCGGTACCGACCGGGGGCTCGTGGTTCCAGTTGTCCGAAGTGTCGACCGGCGATCCTTTGCTGAGATCGAGGGTGAGATTGCTCGACTTGCTGGCGAGGCTCGAGGCGGACGGCTTGGACTAGACGCCATGACTGGCGGCACATTCACCATCAGCAATGGCGGAGTCTATGGCTCGATGATGTCAACGCCCATCCTGAACCCGCCCCAATCTGGCATCTTGGGCCTGCACCGAATTGGCATGCGGCCCATGGAAGACCCCGACCATCCCGGGGCCATTGTCCTTCGGCCCATGATGTACCTCGCCGTGTCCTACGACCATCGCATCGTAGACGGCGCGGGCGCAGTGGGATTCCTCGTCCACGTCAAGGAATGCATCGAAGCACCCGAACGCTTGCTGCTTGGAATGTAGACTCGCATGACAAGCACCAATCCCGGACATGAACCCGTTCTCTTCGAGCAAGTACGCTCGCTGCTCGCCCCAACCGCGGGCGATGTCATCCTGGACTGCACCCTCGGCAGAGGTGGCCACGCAACAGCCTTGGGGGCCGCTGCTGAGAACACGACTATCGTCGGGCTCGACCTTGACGATGACAACCGCGCCTACGCTGACGCACGCCTCGCCGAGGCCGGAATACCGCATCACACCACGCATGGGAACTTCGTTCGAGCGCCGGAAGCCCTGCAAGAAGCGGGACTTGCGGCCGACATCGTGCTGGCCGACCTTGGCTTCGCATCTAACCAGGTGGACGACCCAGACCGGGGCCTCTCATTCCTACGTGACGGGCCTCTCGACATGCGACTTGACCCCACTGGCCCCATCACGGCCGCCTCTTTGATCGCAACATTGCCCGAAACTGAACTCGCCAACATCATTCGCCAGCACGGAGAAGAGCCCTACGCGGCCCGAATCGCACAAAAAGTTGCACAGGAGCGGACCCAACGGCCGATTCTCACCACAGGTCAACTCGCGGATCTAGTCCGTGAAGCCTATGGCGTCCGAGCCCGCACCTCGCGTCAACATCCCGCGACCCGAACGTTTCAAGCGCTTCGAATTGCGGTCAATGATGAACTTGCAGCATTGCAAACGCTGCTGGATCGATTGACGCGGGCATTGCGGACGGGCGACACGTCTTGGCTCCGGCCCGGCGCGAGGATCGGCATCATTGCCTTTCACAGCCTCGAGGACCGGCCGGTCAAGCAGTGCTTCACGCGGCTCGTCCGAGATGGACTTGCTTCTGATGTGTCGGCCGGTGCGGTTCGCGCCGGCACGGAGGAACAGGATCGGAATCCTCGTAGTCGCAGCGCGCGACTGAGGGTCATCCGGTCGACAATTGAATGATCAATCGAAACCCTCGCATGGATGCGACGGAACAGATTGACTGACGGAGAGAGGTTCCCTACGCATGGACGCGAGGCGATGACTCAAGAGAACAAATTTGCGCTGATTATTGGCTTTGCCCTCCTACTCGTGGTGGGCATCCTGATGTCAGATCATCTGGCCGAGGTGTCTCGCGGTGAACCCGGCCACGTCGCAGTGGCCGATCCGCTCGCGCCGATGTCGCATGACCAGGTAATCTTTTTGCCCCTCGTGACGAGCATGAACACTCCGCCTGATCTTGACACGCCGCTGCCAGCTGCTGCTGGAATGCCTGTTTCCATGCACGAAGTTCAAGCAGGCGAGACGCTTGGTGGAATTGCCCAGAAGCACTACGCCGACCGGAACCTTGCCATCGCCCTAGCTGATCACAACGGACTTCCAAGCCCAGATCGATTGGCCACGGGGCTTCGATTGATTATTCCGGACAAAGATCAGCTACTCAAGATACACGCGGCCTCAGTCACACCCCCACCCACAGCGGCCCTCCAGGCAACACAGCCAGCCACGGTTGAAGGAACCGTGGTCGCCCCACAGGTAATGCGCGAATACACGGTGCAGTCCGGGGACACGCTCTCCGAACTGGCGCAGAAATTGATGGGCTCAGCCCGCAATACCTCGCAGCTTCTGAAGATCAACAGTGACAGACTCAAGTCGGCTGATGCGTTGCGTGTGGGCACTCAACTTCGATATCCCGTGACACTGGCCACACACACGCCATGAGGGATCGCTTTCTCATTGTCATTGGATCCGTTGCAGTCTGTGGGATCATGCTGCTCTCACTTCGACAACAGCGAATCGCTGTCATCAATGAGATGAGTTCGCTTCACCGTGAACTCGATGCCTCACGCGAGGACCTCTGGAAAGCACGAGCCGAGGTTGCTCGACACACCCGGCCCGCCGCACTTGATGCGACGATTGGCGACGAGTGGGCTGCGGCGGTACCGGGCATGACCCTCGAGGACCCGCCGCATGACCTCGACTGAATCTCCCCCGACCACGCCAACCGAGGCCACCCGCCAATCACTCCGAATCAGTTCGTGGGGCACTGTTATTGCCATCGGAGTAACGCTTGTCCTGCTTGTCATTCCACTGCGTGTCTTTCAACTTCAGTACGCGCCGAGCGATCAACTGCTCGCGTCCATCGTCAAATCCAAATCTTCGCACCATCCACTTGTTCGCCGCGGCGACCTGCTCGACCAACGTGGGCGCCTGCTCGCCACAACTGCCTTGGGATGGCGGGCATTTGCGGACCCGCAAGAAGCCAATGATCTCATCCTGCTGGGAACCCGTCTTCAAGACGCCATAGATATTCCAGCCATTGAGACAGACCGCAAACTCTCGGGCAAACTGCATCGACGCTACGTTCCGGTCTCAGACGTTCTTGAAGATTGGCAGGTACAGCGACTGCGAACGTCCCCGATTCGCGGCATCGGGCTCGAGCCCCGCCTCATTCGCCTGTACCCCCAAGCGCTCAACGCGGCCTCGCTTATCGGCGCCGTGGGGTTCGAGCACACCGGACTTGCTGGTGCTGAACACTCGATGAACGCTGAGCTCGTTCCAACTCCCGGCCACTTTGAAACCATTCGGGATGCAGGCCGGCGAACTATGTGGATTCCACCAGACGGATTCGACGCAGGCGAAGATGGGCGATCCATCCGGCTCAGCATTGACCTAGCGATACAGCGATTTGCTGAATTGCGACTTCACGAGGCTGTGCAAGAGTATGGCGCGGGCGGCGGGAGAATCGTTGTCATGGACTGCCAAACCGGCGAACTGCTCGCAGTCGCCGACGTCGAGCGCGAGCCGACGGGAATACAGCCGCGGCTGCGCCGTAACCGATGCGTCACCGATCCATATGAGCCAGGATCTACGTTCAAACCCTTTGTCTGGGCCGCAGCCACCGAAGCCGGACTTGCAACTCCTGACGAAACACTCCCCACACCCTCCAATGGCCCACACCGCACGAGCTTTGGTCGCAGCATTCGAGACGCACACTATCACGGGCCCACGACGTGGCGGATGGTGCTTGTCAAATCACTCAATAGTGGCATGGCCATCGTCGCCGAGCGTATGAAGCGAGACGATCTTCGTTCGCTCGTCGCCCAGCTTGGCTTTGGTCAATCAACCAATTGTGGCATACCTGGCGAAACCGGCGGCATCGTGACGAGCGAGCGAAACTGGTCCAGCTATACGCAAACCTCGGTTGCTATGGGACACGAAATCGCAGTCACGCCAGTTCAAATGGCACAAGCGTTTTGTGTATTCGCTCGTGACGGACGGATGCCGGCCGCCACGCTGCACGCGCGAAACGGACCGCGACCCATTGTGCCCACCTACGTCTTCACGCCGGAAATCGCCGCAATCACACGCAACACCATGCAGCGTGTCATGACCGAAGGCACCGGCCGGCGTGCCCAGTCTGATCACTACACCATGTTCGGCAAGTCCGGCACCGCGCAGCTCCCCAAAGCAAATGGGGGCGGCTATCACGAAGATCGATATGTATCGAGTTTCATTGCCGGCGCACCTGTCGAATCGCCTCGAATTGTCGTGCTTTGTGTCATCGACGATCCTGACCGATCACTGGGCAAGTGGTACGGCGGATCGACCGCCGGGCCCGTCGTTCGGGACGTTGTAGACAGCGTCTTGCCCTACCTTGGCGTTGCTGGCGATCGTAAAGACGCAATGCAGGCCAGCAGATAGTCACACGCGATTATCGCCACTGGGCAGGCGGGCCAGACATTCCAGCAAGTTCTCGATACCCGCCAACGGCAAGCAGGCCGATGATGCCACACACCGTAAAGATGACTGTGGCAACCCAGTCACCAAGGCCGGCGCACCACGCAGCAGCAAGAAGCGGCTGCCACAATGCTACGTAGCGAATCACTTTGGCTCCGGCGTGACGGGGGCTGCTCGCAGTGCGAATCTTCCATCGCACGACCAGCCCAAGACCAACGAGGACGACAAGCGGCCACACCAATACGACTGGAGAAAGTGCGTCTGGCCAGAATGGTGACCCGAGGCCGGTACGAAGACCAAGCACCACGCATGACATGATGGCCCAGCCAATCACGACAACCGCGGCCGCTCGCCGGGAAATCCGTGGACGCTTGTCCGCGAGTACATGAACTCCAACCGCTGCCATGACCGCAATGGTCATCGCAAGCCACACGGCGATGGGCATCGGCATCCGCCAATCTGGAATAAGCATCAAGCCAGCAAGCACAGCCCCTGGCACGACCAGTCCAATCGCCGGAATAAACCGCGCCACGGCATTGTGAAAGAGCAGCAGGGTCGCAAGGACCAGCGTGACAGAGGTGGAGTCTCGACCAATCGCTGCAGCGGCAAAGAGCGCCAACAGCAGCGAGCCGACGACGATAATGACATTGGGTCCGGTTGCTCGGGCGGTGCTCCCGATCGGCCGGCCCCCAACGACGGCATCGCGGCGTCTGTCAAAGAGGTCGTTCAGGGCCGCTCCATATGCAATCAAGCCCACCGCTGCCACACCAGCGAGCGACACCGTGATCAGCAATCGGTCAATTGGTGGCGGCACACCCACCTCTGGTACACGGGCGGACAACACCACGCTCAACGCAGCGTCGCACGCGGCTCCGAAAGCGATGCTTCCCCGAATGTGCTGATCCCGAATCCGCGTCATGCCAACTCAACACTCCCTACGTACCCTTGGCTCCTGCGCGGTACGATAGCCCCCTCTGCGGTTCGTTGTGGCGAACCACTGACTCTCCCCTCCTCGGACATCAGATACGTGACAGCCCCATCCCGACAGCACGACCATCCACTCCGCATCGGCGTTGCTGCATCGCTGTGGTACGAGGACATTATGAAAGTCCTCATCTCAGGTGCCACCGACACATTTTCTGGCTCTGGCGATCTCACCGTCGTCAGATGCCCTGGCACCTGGGAATTGCCTTCCACCATCATGGCCATGCACGAGCGACTTGACCCGACCCCTGACGCGTATGTCGCGCTCGGCTGTGTCATCAAGGGTGAGACCTCCCATGACCGGTGGATCAATGAGGCTGTCTGCAACGCCCTAGCCGACCTCAGTGTTTCCATCGGTGTACCGATTTCTCTGGGCGTACTCACCTGCGACTCCATGGAGCAAGCTCAGGCTCGGGCCGGTGGTTCTCTTGGCAACAAGGGCATTGAGGCTATGAACGCCGCGATGTCCCAAATCCGATCGTTTCACTCAATCTCATGGGATACCACTACATGAATGATCTCCATGAGATTCGCCGCGGCGCTCTGTTGGCCTTGTGCCAATTCGATGCTGGTCGCGATGATGACCCAGACAGCGTGCGGGGCGGCCTGCTTGCAGGAGATGTGCCCGAACGCCTTATTGATGACGCCACGGCCTTCGGCCATGATGCGTGGAATGGCCGGGCCGAGTCTGATGCAGTTATCGCAACGCTCTCGACGGACTGGCCCATTCATCGGCAGCCATCTGTTGACCGGAGCATCCTGAGGCTGGCAGCGTGGGAAATGCGAAGCGGCCGAGTCTCTGCAGCCATCGCCATCGATGAAGCTGTCGAACTTGCACGCGAATTCAGCACCGAGCAATCACCAAAATTTATCAACGGTGTATTGGATGCGTACCGCCAATCACTTGAGAATGCCACACCAACGGGTGAGCCAGACGCAACGCCGGCTCCTGATCACACAGACTGAGCATTCCATGGGACTCTTTCGAACGACGATTGGCGCGATCAAACGTGGGCTCAACCGCACGCGTTCAACCCTCGGAAGCCCACTGAGCAAACTACTCAAGGGCCGCCGAATAGATGGGGCCACCATTGATGCGATTGAAACACATCTCCTGCAAGCCGACGTTGGAACCAAAGCCACAGCCGAGATTATTACTGCCATGCGAGCCGATGCCGCCGCTGGACGCATGGAGCGCGGCGAGGATGCAATTGCCTTCCTCCAATCACAGTTGACCGAGCGGCTTG
>JABJQE010000257.1 GCA_018663565.1 Phycisphaerae bacterium | reverse complement strand
CGGTCCCCTCCGACCGATGCCCAGCACTTCAACCATATTGACTGAGGGCTCCCTGAGCACTCAGTTCTGGGAGATCACCAGGCCTCCACGGCCGTGGTATCAGCGGCATCCGCGTTGCCATCTCCGTTGATGTCGTATGAAGCACCTGCAGCAAGCGTGAGCGACAAATCGCCCGTACCCGCCGTATATGCCTCAGTGAAGAAGTTTGGCCATGTTGGAGCCGAGCGGATGTAGTTCGCTGCGATCAGCGGAGCCCAATCCACGCCAGCACCACTTGCTGCGGGGTAACTGCCCACCTGCGAGCGATACAGCTCGACCTGGCTTCGCATGGTCTGCAACTGCGTGCGAGCACTACTGACGCTGGCATCATCGGCGGCATTGGTGAACTGCGGAATAATGACAGCAGCCAGAATGCCGAGAATTACGACGACAATGAGGATTTCGATCAGGGTAAAGCCGCGGGCGGCACGTCGAAGATGAGAAGTCATGGGTGGAACACTCCATTCCGGAGAAGGGCCGAATAACACACGCGGTCGTCGGGGCTCACCGGGCTGATTACTATTGGGTCTGCAGTCACAATCGGTTGGTTGCCGCCCCTCATTCAGCCATCTGCAGTCCTCGGTGGCAATCAAGTCATCTTGTACCCCCCCCTAGACTGCCCAATCGGAATAATCCGACGCTTACCCTTGTTTACAAGACAACGCGGGACCATTGGTGGTTGATAGAATTAACGACTCGGATCCTCGCACCCCCACTTCGCTCACTAGGAGGAAACTGCCATGGTTCAAATCAAGGCATTCGAAGCGTTGCGGCCCCCAGCACCTGTTGCGCCCAAAGTGGCATCGCAGCCCTATGACGTCATCTCAACCGAGGAAGCAAAGGCGCTTTCTGCGGGCAACCCCCTGTCCTTTCTCAATGTCATTCGCCCCGAAATCAATCTTCCCGCGGACACCAATCCGTATGACGATTCCGTCTATGACGCTGCCCAGAAAGGATTGCAGACGCTCAAAGATCTTGGTGGGCTCGAGCGTGATGTCGAACCATCAATCTTCCTGTATCGACAGGTTTGGAAAGGCACGAGCCAGACTGGCATCGTGTGCTGCTGCCATGTTGATGACTATCACAACAACATCATCCGAAAGCACGAAAAGACTCGGCCCGACAAAGAGGATGATCGTACACGCCACACGCTAAGCCTCGACGCCAATGCAGGTCCCATCTTCCTGACCTACCGAGACACTGATGCGCTTGCGGATCAGATGGCTGACGATTGCACCGATCGGCCCCTATATCACTTCGTAACACCCGACGGCGTCACCCATACCGTGTGGCAAGTTCACGATTCCAAAACGTATTGCGCATTGCTCGGCGATGTACCCAATGCCTACGTAGCTGATGGACATCATCGAACGGCAAGCGCTGCACGCGCAGCTGCAGACCTAGCGAGCCACAACCCCAATCACACCGGCACTGAAGAGTACAACTGGTTCCTCTCTGTGCTATTCCCCGCAAGCGAATTGACCATCCTGCCCTACAACCGCGTCGTCGCAGACCTCAACGGCCTGAGCGTAGACGAGTTCATTGCCGCGCTCGCCAAGCACGGCGAACTCGTTCAAACGGATAACCCAGAGCCGGACCGCCCCTGCACATTTGGAATCTATGTCAACAAGCAGTGGTGGTCCCTTGCAATTGATGAGAGTTCCATCAATTGGGACGACCCAATCGCTTCGCTTGATGTCAGCTTGCTACAAGACCGTGTCTTGAACGCCATCTTGGGCATTCAAGATCCTCGGACAGATTCCCGCATCGGGTTCGTCGGGGGAATTCGAGGCACGACGCAGCTCGAAGAAACCGTTGATTCGAAGAAGGCCGCGGTGGCATTCGCCCTGTATCCAACGAGTATTGACCAGTTGCTTGAAGTGTCCGACGCCGGAGTGTGCATGCCACCCAAATCAACTTGGTTTGAACCCAAATTGCGTAGCGGACTATTTGTACACGAACTCGACTCAACCGCCAGCCTCAATCCGATGGAGACGTGATGAACGCTCAAATGTTGACCCAAGACGACCCACACGCCGGAAGTACCCAAGACTCGCCAGTGATTCTCATCGCAGACTCATTTAGTGAAGCCGGTGTCGACGCGCTTCGAAGTCTGGGCTGCAATGTACATCTTGACGCTGCCCTTGACGGACAGTCACTCATCGAAGCCGTCGACCAGTATCAACCCAATGCAATCATCGTGCGATCAACTAAAGTTCCACAGCCAGTCTTTGAGGTCGCGGATCACTTAAGTCTCGTCATCCGCGCGGGCGCCGGCTACGACACCATCGATGTCGTAGCCGCCTCATCACTTGGCATCTCGGTGGCCAACTGCCCCGGTATGAATGCCATTGCTGTTGCTGAGCTTGCGTGGGGCCTCATCCTCTCATGTGATCGTCGTATTCCTGATCAAACTGCCGATCTTCGCGCCGGCACGTGGGCCAAGAAAGAGTACGCCAAGGCCGCTGGAGTTTATGGCCGAACGCTCGGCATCATTGGACTCGGTCGAATTGGTCAGGAGGTTGCCAAGCGAGGGCACGCATTTGGCATGAATGTCATTGGCTGGAGCCGGAGCCTCACCGAGACTCAAGCGAACGATATGGGCATTGGCTACTGCGAAGACCTTCTCAATCTCGTTCGAATGTCCGATGTCATCTCTATCCATGTCGCCGCAGTCGCCGAGACCAAGCACCTTGTTGGTCCTGAATTCTGCGAGGCGATGAAACCCGGCGCGACGCTCATCAACACGAGCCGCGGAAGCGTCGTAGACCAAGCTTCACTGCTCAAGGCAACCGAGGAAAAAGGCATACGAGCCGGACTCGATGTCTTTGCCACGGAACCAAAGGGTGGCGACACTAACTTCGCCGACACCATCATGGAATCCCCGTCAATCTGTGGCACACATCATGTCGGCGCCTCAACGCATCAGGCACAAGAGGCCATCGCAGCCGAGGCCGTCCGCGTCCTCAAGACTTGGCTTGACACTGGTGAGGTGCTCAACTGCGTCAATCTCGCTTCATCCACCCCCGCTTCCACAACATTGACCGTACGGCACCTCAATCAACCAGGTGTTCTGGCCCATGTCTTTGAGATTCTGGGTCGAAACGGAAACAACATCGAAGATATGGAAAACGTGATTTACCAGGGCGGCAAAGCCGCCGTGGCTCGCATACACGTTGATGGCACCGTGACCGAAGACGAACTCGCCCTACTCCGGAGCACTGATGCAATTCTTGGCGCCACCACAGCCACGATTCAGTAAAGGACACCTGCCATGAACTCCAGCACCGTGAATACGACCACCCTCAATTTCTCCGCGGGACCAGGTGTGCTCCCTGCTGAAGTCATCGCCCAAGCGAGCCGAGACTTAGTTGATATTGACAACACCGGCATTGGTGTCTTAGAGCACAGCCACCGAGGAGGCGCCATCACGCGTGTCTTTCAGGAAGCCCAAGAAGACTGCCGGGCGGTCGGCGGCATTCCAGAAGATTTTGAAATCCTTTTCTTGCAAGGTGGCGCCTCTGCTCAGTTCGGCATGATTCCTATGAACTTCTTGCCAACTGGCGCGTCAGCAGATTACGTCGATACGGGTGCCTGGACAACTAAGGCCATCAAGGATGCTGATACCGTTGGCACAGCGAATGTTGTGTGGTCTGGCAAGGACTCGGGGTATCGAAGTATCCCAACATCCGATCAACTCATATGGAATGACGGCGCCGCCTATAGCTATTACTGCACAAATAACACCATCTATGGCACACGCTGGAACGAATCGCCCCGCACAAATACGCCACTGATCTCCGACATGAGCAGCGACATCTTTAGCCGTCCAATCGATTGGGATCGGCACGCCATGGTGTTTGCCGGCGCGCAGAAAAATATCGGCCCGGCTGGCGTAACGCTGGTCATCATCCGTAAAGACTTTATGGCCACTGCCCAATCAAATCTGCCCGCCATGTTTCGTTACGGGATTCACGCTGACAAAGGATCGATGTACAACACGCCGCCAGTCTTCGCGGTGTACTGCGCCGGCCTCGTCTTCAAATGGATTCTCTCACTCGGCGGAGTCGCTGAAATGGAGAAGATCAACAACCGCAAGGCGGCCACCATCTATGAGGCCATTGACTCATCGGATGGATTCTTCACGGGACACGCCGATGTCGCCGCCCGTAGCACAATGAATATCGCGTTCACAAGCCCGTCACCCGAAGTTGATGCCGCCTTTATCGCCGCGGCTGCTGATGCTGGCATGGTGAACCTCAAAGGGCACCGCAGTGTGGGTGGTATTCGAGCATCGGTCTACAATGCGTTCCCTGAGGAAGGTTGCAACACCCTTGCTTCCTTCATGCGATCGTTCGCTGCTGACAATCGATCCTGACCCGTGTCATGACTCGATATGCCGGGCACACAATGATTTGAGTAATGCCGCTGTGCTCACATCAAGCAGTTCATACACACGATCAAACCCCTCTTCGCCGCCGTAATAGGGATCGGGAACATCTGTCTCGCCGCACTGCTTGTGATACGAGAGCATGAGCTCAATCGTTGCGTCCCCGTCGCCGAGCGCGCGAACATTATGAAGATTATCTGAGTCCATGCAGAGCACGTACTGAAACGCTCCGAGGTCATCCAATGTCACCTGCCGCGCTGCTCCCGACATCGAAATACCGCGGATCTGGGCCGTCGCTGTCATCCTCGCATCTGGGGGTTCGCCTGCGTGCCAACCACCAGTGCCAGCCGAGTCAACATGAAACCGTTCTGACAACCCTGCCCGCTCAACTTGATCAACAAAGAGCGCCTCGGCCATAGGACTGCGGCAGATATTTCCCATGCACACAAAGAGCACATTGATCTTGTCTCGCTGACTCATGACTTGGACCGTCTTGTGGCATGCCGCCCCATCATGCCGCCGGCAACCGCAACACACCCAAACAACAGAATGAAGACGATGTAGGTGACCATTATCCGGGCCTCACCCGTCACCGAGACCGCTACGAGTGACACGCCTATAGCCATAAAGATTGTTTCAATCGCCCACATGCCAAGGACAGCTTGCTTAACCGTGCCAAATTGCCGCTTCAGAATGTGATGCAGGTGATTCGCATCCGGATCAGAGGCCTTGAGCCCTTGGACCTTTCGCCGTGTAATGGCCAGAATCGTGTCAGCAATCGGAAGCCCAAACACAATAAGTCCCGCTAGCACAAAATGCGTTTGTCCAAGTTCTCCGAGCATCAGAATGATCGTGACGCAGAAGTACCCGATCAATAGGCTGCCGGCATCACCGAGAAAAATAGTCGCTGGATTAAAGTTATGCGCCAGGAATCCAAGCGTCGCGCCAATAAGTGCCATACACAAGGCGATGCGAGCTCCCGCGAGCGTCACACCATCCATAGCAACAACCGAAGCAGGCAACGATTTCTCGATCCACTCCAGATCTGAAGTCGTCATATGCAGGGCCATCAACAATGAAATCAGCAACAACCCACCACCAATGATCGATGTCGTTCCGCTGAGCAATCCATCAAGCCCGTCAATGAGATTTGAGGCATTGCACGCACCGAGTACGAGCACTGCCACGATTCCGACGCCCACCCATTCGGTCACATTGATCGTGATCCCGATGACCTCAAAATTCAGGTCGCTCGTCCCAAAGAAATAGGCGAGGAATGCAGCGGCCGTCTGGGTGCCAATTCCAAAGAGTGAGAGTCCGGCGGCGGCAACTAACTGCCCCATGATTTTGAATCGAGGGTCCCATCCCCACACATCATCCCCCACACCTGTAGCCGTAATTGCAATCATTCCGATCACGATGGCAATTGGGATTGGTCGAAACGATGCTGGCATATCGATGGCATAACTCACCGCAATTCCAGCCAGAAGACCGAAAAACACCGCGACCCCACCGAGATAGGCGACTGGCTTGCTGTGGATCTTGCGAGCCTCATCAGGATGATCGACCACACCAGTTTCAATCGCAAGCGCACGAATCAACGGTGTACACAGCAGCGTGACGGCCCACGCCACAACGAGAACCGGCAAGAACATAGAGATCAGACCACGAATCGTCAGGTCGTCAATACTCGCTGCTGCAGCCGTTGCAATCACTGCATCACACCTGCGCGAATGACTTCTGCGGTCGCGAGTATGGTGCTGCGAAGATCGTGCGTTGGTTGTTCTGGAATGAAAGTTCGCAGTCGCGTGAGATCCGGTACACGCTTGCGAAGATCTTCTATAGGGCGGCCATAGTCTTCCGCAACATCCACATGCTCAATTCTCGACGAACTCCCAAGAGTTTCAATGACCAGTTCAGCGAGTGCTAGGATCGATATCGATTGATCATTGCCGACATTGAGCACCACGCCATGGGCACGCTCATTTCCAAGCAGGCACGGCAGCAATGGCGCCACGTCCCGCACGTCGATGAAGCATCGCTCCTGAAGTCCATCGCCGTGAACTCGCAGTGGTTCACCCGAGATCGCCTGACCAATAAATCGCGGCAACACCATGCCCCACCGCCCGCGTTGCCCTGGCCCAACAGTATTGAAGAATCGTGCAATCAATACAGGCAAACCCACATCGCGATGCCATGCAAGTCCGAGATGCTCATCAATAGCTTTCGAACACGCGTAGGACCATCGTGGTTCGGTTGTCGCCCCGTAGACAACATCATCATCCTCTGCGAATGGGACCGCCTCGGATTTTCCATACACCTCTGAAGTGGAAGCGAGCAAAATCGGGCATCCAAGCGAGGCTGCTACTCGCAAGACAACAGATGTCTCATGCACGTTATTCTCAATGCACTCAATCGGAGAATCGACAACAAGTTTGACGCCAACCGAGGCGGCGAGGTGATATATCTCATTAAACTCAACTCGAGCGAGTGGCCCGCAGAGTACGTCTCGCACAGTGCCTCGCACAAAGGCCATACGATTCTCAGGACAACCAGCAAGGTTACTAAGCCGACCGGTTGACAGATCATCAAGAACAGTGACCTCGTCACCACGATTCAATAGTGCGCGCACGAGATGACCGCCGATGAACCCAGCGCCCCCGGTTACCAGCACCTTTTTTGCATCGGGCATTAGCCCGGGCTCCTTTCCAGTGGGAGAGACAAGAGGATCAGATCAGGAGTCGTCTTCCGTGTCCTCGTCTTCTTGGCCATAACTCGCCATCAACTCGTAGTTGCGACGGAAATATCCGCCAACAGATTGACGGGGACGGTTCAGGATGCCACCGATAAAGACCGCATTGGCTTCGGATAACTCACGAGTAATACGAGCGACCAGCCCACGCTGCTCTTGTCCCGCGCGAATAATGAGTGCCGATGCATCACATCGACCTGCGACTTGGATCGCATCGGTAGCAGCCACCGCAGGCGCGACATCCACCAAGACATAGTTGAACTTCGAACGCAGGGAAGCCATGACGGAGCCAAATCGATCGTCACTGAGCCGTTCAACCATTCGCGTTTCTGTAGATCCTGCTGCAATGACTGATATACCATCGTCAGTCATCTGAATAGCGCTCTCGAGCGTAATTGTGTCGGCCAAAACATCACCGAGGCCACGTTGATCAGCTTCAAATCCGAAACTGCGAGCAAGACGTGGGCGGCGGAAGTTGGCGTCGATGACGCACACCGAATGTCCAACCGCATGCATGGCTACAGCGAGGTTACCGATGATCGTAGTCACGCCACTTCCGGGCAAACCTCCTGCAATAACAAGGCTTGTATGCCCTTCCTTGGCCATGGTTCGCAACACAGCCGTTGCTACCTGTCGACACGATTCGGCAACAATACTGTCTGCATATTCGCGGAAGATCATTTCGGGCTCTTCAGGCTCCACTGGATCGTCTTCGATATCGGCCACGGCGCCCAAGACGGACATGCCTGGCACAATAGCCAAGTCGGCGAGCGATCGGACACGCTGCTCCATGAGTTCGCGAAGGAAAATCCAGCCAAGAAAGCCACCGAAACAAATGATCACGCAGACGGGAATAACATATTCCGGACGCGGAAAGCTCGGTTCACGAGGTATTTCCGCCAAACTCACTTGACGAACACGCGTTGCATCGGAGCGAAGTTTCATCAAGCGAATCGCATTCAACAACTGAGCGGCATCATCACGCTGCTTCTCTAGGTTGTCCTGCTGCGTCTTCATGGCTTGATAGCGAGACGTATCAGCAGCAAGATCTCGAAGCAAAACGTCCTTCGACTCCAACTCCTCTTCCATCCGCTCCATGACTTGCTTCAGCCGGTCTCGCTCACTCGCGAGTGACTTCAATTGTGCATTGAGATTGCGATTGAGAATCTCTTTCTTTTTCAGCCGGATTTGCGAGTCAATCGCCCGAACTTGACGTTCGATCTGACGAACTTGCGGCGTGTCCTCGCTGTACTTCTCACGTAAAGAACGCTCCTCTGATCTCAGAATCTCTTGACGATTGACCTGTTGCATGATGGCTTGGTCGGCTTCGGCCTCAACGATGTCTTCGTGAGAAGCCGTAATTGAGCCCTCGAGCTTCAATGCGGTCTGCTGATAACGCGTTTGCACCGACGTCAAGCCTTGCTTGAGTTCGGTCATATTCGTGGACAACGATTCAACTTCAATAGAAGCCTGCGAGAAGCGTGGGTCGTCGAGGGTTGTAATACCCTTCGCCACGATAAATGCATGGATGTCATCGCCGAGTCCCTGAAGACTCATTTGAATATGGCTGAGCTGCGTATCAAAAAGTGCTTCGTTCTCACTGAATTGCTGATCATCAAGGGCCTTGAGTTTGCGCGTGTAGGCCGTTGCAATTGAATTCAAGATCTTCGGGACATCTGCTGGAACATGCCACGACCAGCGGATCGCAAATAAATTTGTACCTCGAATAATCGGCGTCCGGACATAGTCCTCAAGATCATCTACCGCCTGGGCATAGAGTGGCTGGCCCGTCTGCGTATCAACGAACCATTCCTCCATCCAATTGGTATCACGAACCTGGGGGTTCTCCACCGCCGCCATCAAGACTTCCCGCTGCATCAGCAGAGATGTCTGAGTTCGGCCGATGCGTTCGACCTCATCATCCTTCAACGTCTCGGCCGTGCCAATCTCGGTGGAATCAGTCAGACCTGGCCGAACTTCAAACAGAATCTCAGAGGTGTACAACGGATAGAACCGCATGAATCCAACGAACGCAACTCCCCCCACCACCACTCCAATAATGACAGCAGCAAGGAGGCCGATGATGTGCTGACGCACAACACGGACCGGATCAATGGTCGGCCGCCGCTGTGGCGACGAAACTTGGCGAGGTCGCTGGGGTCCTGATGGGCTTGACATATTCATCCTTGAAGGCTCATAAAGGCACGTCTAACTGTGTATCAACCATTATCGTCAAAACTACGACGTGCTGCGTCTACTTTGTCTCGCATTGCATCATCAGTGGCTAAATGCTCCGCTTGCAGGATATGGTCCCTCGCTTGGCCCATCTCGTTGGCCGCAGCAAGAATCTGAGCCATATGAAGATGAGCCAAGGCCGTAGGCTGCCGCCGAATCGACTGCCCCACCCAGTCACGCCCCTTGGCCTTCTGCCCAGCCTTCCAAGCGACCCAGCCGGCGAGGTCCAATGCTTCGACTCCTCGTGGGTCCAAATTCAACGCCTGTTCTGCATACGGGAATGCCTCGACAGGCCGACTAAGATCATCGGCTAGCGTGGTTGCGATCAATTGCAGCAATGGGCCATCGTTT
>JABJQE010000256.1 GCA_018663565.1 Phycisphaerae bacterium | reverse complement strand
CCGACCAGTGGTGCGGCAGCATAGGTCGTCTCCGCGAATTTGGTCCCGCCGAACGTGAACTCCTGGCCGCCCAGCGCAGCAATCGACAAGGCACCACCGATCTCGATGTTGTCGCTCCGAATCTGGGAGTATTCCACAAACAGCTCTGGTCCACCCCCCGCCGCGTCAGCAAATCCTCCCGCAGGAGCCGCATAGCCGAGGCCGAAACCGACGCCCGCTCCAGCTTGTGTGACCGTCGTCATCGTCAACAGCAGTCCCAGCACGACACCGCCCAATCGCTCGCGCATCATCATCTCCGGTGAACGTTGATTCCCCCATTGCCCATTTTCGGGATATAGTGTTGGGATATGAAGCCCCAGTCAATTGGAAATTGTCGTTTTTTATGCACTGTGGACATATGTGGCATAATAATCGCAACTGAAATTCCCGATGAACGATGCACCGACTCCACCGACTCAGGCAGAGCGAGTTTGCTAAATCCCACTCGCTTGAGATTCTCTTCCAATCTTGCAGGTCCCACGCCTCACCTCGGACTCTTGAGTGTTTACGAGTAATGGTCACAGTCAGTCTTCGTTCGGCCCCTCGGAGATCGAGGATGTCAGTTGAAGAGTTTCCACCCAACAGGAATGAACTCAACCATAGTTGATGGTTTTACAGATGGGAGATGCACATGCAGGGTTCGATAGTAAAACGGCCAGGGAAGGCCAAGAATGGAAAGCCCGTGGTCCACTACCACATCGTCGTCGATGTTGGTGAGAAATGGGACGCGAAGACTCAGCGGAAGAAGCGCGTCCAGAAGTGGGAGAAGGTTCCTCCGCCGAACACACGCAAGCATGCCCAGCAACTACTTGCTGAACGTGTTGCTCAACTGCATCGGGACGAGTTCTTCGAGGCAGAGAAGATCAGCTTCCGGGAGTTCAAGGATCGGTGGGTGAAGAATTACGCTCGAGGGCAGGTAGCATCCTCGACGCTGTCGCTTTATGACGGGCTGTTTCGCAACCACCTACTCCCTGCTTTGGGCGAGCACCAACTGGAACAGATCACTGTCGAGGACGTGCAGGCCCTGCAGGCTGCAAAACTCTCGAACGGATTGTCTCCTCAGACGGTGATACACATTCTGCGATTGCTCCGCCAGATGCTCGAGCACGCCATCGATTGGGGGTATCTGCGCAGGAATCCCACCAAGAAAGTTAAGTTCCCCCGCCTGCGACGGAATGAGATGGACTTTCTCACACCGGAGGAAGTCCAGAACTTGTTTGCCCAGGTGCCAGAAACGTGGAAAGCGTTCTTCATTACCGCCGTCACGACGGGGATGCGCATCAGTGAATTGTTGGCGATGAAGTGGAAGCATGTGGATTGGCGGAACGGGAGGTATCTCGTGACCGAGATCCTGACACGCCGTAGGAGTGGGGTGGCAGGAGGGTTTGGCGATCCGAAGACCGAGGGGTCTGCGGCTTCAGTGGACCTGACGCCGACATGCATGGCGGTCCTCAAGCAGCATCACCAACTTCAGTCAGCAAACAAGCTCGCTGGCGGCGGGGAATACGAAGACCTGGATCTCATCTTCTCCACTGAGAAAGGGCGGCCCCTCGATCACAAGAACGTCGTCAATCGGCAATTCGCCTCGGCACTTACCGCAGCCGGCCTACGGCACATCCGTTTCCATGACCTTCGACATACTTGCGCGGCCCTACTGATCGATCAAAGAGAGCCGGTGAAATACATCCAACGACAGCTGCGACACACCTCGATCAAGACGACGATGGATCGTTATGGCCACCTGCTACCGGAGCGCAGTCGGCAAGCTATGGAGAAGCTCGATGCACGTTTGTTTGGCGAACCGTCGAACCAGGCTGCAACTCCGGCGACCGCGTCCTGATAGACCGGGGGGTATACCTCCAGGTGCCAATCCGTTTGGACTCATGACCACCCTGACATATCCGCATATACGATTTTCTGTCTAACGAATATCTAACGGACGGAGCCGAAACAGCCCATAAAGCGCGGCACTGACAGAAAGTTGAAAACACTTCATGTTATACTGACAGAGTCTGTTACGAACGAACAGGCATCAAGCCGAAAAGGGCCCGGAACACTTGGTCAGCAGCGGGTCCGCTGCCCGCAGGATGCCGGACTCCAGGGCCTCGTCGCGGCCGTGGCCCGACATGAACAGCAACCTGGGTGCAGGCTGGAGGCCAGCGGTCTGGGCCGCCACGTCGCGGCCGGTGCCGTCGGG
>JABJQE010000255.1 GCA_018663565.1 Phycisphaerae bacterium | reverse complement strand
GGCCGCAAGCTCGGCACCTATCTTCGTCGCCGGCAACGCATGAAGAAAGAGTCCGAGCGACGCAGCATCTTTGAGCGGTATATCGGCGAGATCTCCACAGCCTGCAACGCCATCACTGGTGTCGATGCCAAGAAGCTCTACGACGCGCTACTCAAACAAGCGGAAACAAAGACAGAACAAGCCGATCAGATGCTCGACGACGAGGGCAAGGTTATCGACGATGGTGGGCGCCTCGCAAAGGACGACGACGTCATTATTCTCGATGACCGCCAAACTGGTCCATCTCTAAACGATGATGACACTGACTTGTTTGGTGACAAAACGAAGAAGCGAACAAAGCGGAAGAGCACTGCTAAGAAGAAGACTCGAAGCAAGAAGAAGGCCAAACGCTAATGGCGAAGAAAAAAACGACAAAGAAAGCCACGACAAAAAAGACACCCGCCCGAAAGCGTGGGCCTGGTGCAGTCAGCAAAGAGCGTGACAAGGTCACCAACCGCAGCATTGAGTTGCTCGCCGACACGATCGCACGCGACGGCCTGAAAGGCCGCGAGCCACATGTCGATATCCCACTTCGAACCGTCACTAACATGAAGTGGAATAAGAAGAAACGCATTCTTGAGATGGGCGACTCAACCCAAACCCGTAGCCTCTTCAATGTGGGGCAAGCCCGAAAGTTCATGCAGACGCTTCTGCTGGCCAAGGGCAGCCGCGAACTGATCAAGGCCGAGAAAACACTCAGCCTTCGTGGTATGTACTACATGTCACTCCACACAATTGAAGGTACGAACGAGAAAACATTCAACGAGCAAAGTGAATCGGACAACATCCTTGAAGACCTTGAAGTGTCGCTCGGCGGACTCCGAGAAGAGCTGCATGTCTTCGCAAAGAAACGCGGCACGATGGTCGGAAATATCACCGTCATTGACAACGGCGACGAAATCAATTGCCGCAGGATGGGCACCGGCGGGTACGCCATTCCCAGCATCTGCGAACCAAGCGTGATGCAGTTCAAAGACTGTGGCGCTGACTTCGTGCTCCATGTAGAGAAAGACACCGTATGGAGCCGTTTCAACGAAGATCGCTTCTGGGAAACACACAATTGCATTCTCACCGAGGGGTCAGGCCAACCGCCCCGTGGCGTGCGTCGCCTCTTGCACCGCCTCAATAAAGAACTCGGCCTACCCGTGTACTGCCTGCTCGACTGTGACCCGTGGGGACACTACATCTACAGTGTCATCAAGCAGGGATCCATCAACCTTGCATTCGAAAGTCAGCGCATGGCGATTCCAGATGCCAAATTCATCGGCATTCGCGCCGAAGACTACGATCGGTGCGATCTGTCTCCAGATGTCCGCATCGCCCTGAACGAACGCGACATCACGCGCGCAAAACAGATTGCCGAATATCCATGGTTCAAAGACAAACGACCATGGCAAAAGGAAATCAAGCGGCTTCTCGCCAATGGCTTCAAGATGGAAGTCGAGTCCTTGATTACCAAAGACATCTCCTACGTCACCGAGGTGTATGTGCCAGCGCGGCTCAAAGCGAAGGATTTCTTGGACTAGAAACGCTGCTCAAGAAGACTGCAGGGACGCAAGCTTGCGCTCTATTGCGTCGACACTCGACTGAACAAAGAAACGCCGGTGCCCTCGGGGCGGTAGCGAGATACGCGGCCCTGATACGCTTAAACTGATCATGCTCGCTCTACCTTGGCGGACCCCAGTTCTTGTACGATTCCTTCGGTATTGAGTCGCATGGCGTGGGCGTGATACAAAATTCGCCGACCAACCTCCGTGTGGCGGACGATGTATCCCGTCGGCGGTTCGCCTGTATAATCCGTGGGATCGGCAATGGTTGCCGATCTGGAAAGGATCTCGTCCCTGATGACGAACACCACAACACCAAATGGCCATGATGCCGCTGGATCACCGCTTCCTACATCGCCATCGAGAGTTCTCGTTGCCGATGACGAGCATCTTGTTGCAGCTGGAATGGTGGCTGCGCTGACTGACCTTGGATACAAGGTGGTCGGCCCTGTGAGCGATGGTAAGCAAGCCATTCAAAAGGCTCGCGAGGAACGCCCGGATCTTGCGGTGCTTGATATCCGAATGCAAGGCATCGACGGGCTCGCTGCCGCCGAAACGATTTACAACGAACTTCACATTCCTGTTGTGATGGTGTCGGCCTATTCCGACCCAGAGTATGTCAACAGCGGCAACCGCATCGGTGTGTTTGGGTACTTGCTCAAGCCGGTCAATCGCGATCAGTTGCGTGTTGGCCTTGAGGTTGCGTGGTCCCGCTTTGTCAGCCAGATCGAACTTGCTGACGAGGTGAATGCTCTTCATAATCGCCTTGAACATCGCAAGATCATTGAACAGGCCAAGTGGATTATCGTCAAACGTAAGAACGTTGAAGAACCTGAAGCGATGCGAATGCTGCAAAAGCAAGCTCGCAATGGGCGTCGTCCACTTGTAGAAGTCGCGCAAGCCGTGATTGAGAGTGAGAGCTTGCTCGGAGACTGAGGGGCACGGCTTTGCCGCGGGGGAATCGGGAAGCGATGTGCGTTGACCCACAAGAACGCTGATAGCAAGCGGGCAATGGCCGGTGTCTCGACCGCCCCCTGCCTCGGCTCGGTGGCCTAATCCCCTTGTCTTCCTCTACTAATCAACCGTGCTTGCCTTGAGGCTGATCGTGAACTTGGTGCCGCGTCCAACATCTGAGGCCACAGCGAGGTGTCCGCCATGCTCTTCGATGAGACGGCGGGTTGTTGGAAGGCCCAGGCCCGTTCCGCCTGCGCGGTGAGAGACGTACGGGTGGAAGATCTCTTCGAGTTGATCTTCTGGAATGCCCGGACCGGTGTCGGTGATGTGAACAGACACATCATCGCCGTCCGCATATGCGGTGATGAGCAATTCAGGTTCTGATGTGGAATCAGCATCTCTGCCCATGGCCTGCACGGCGTTGATCATAAGGTTCAACATCGCCTGCTTAAAGTGCCCCTCGTCGACCATCACCATAAGTGGTTCATCGGGAAGTTGGACGCGCATCTTGATGCCTGACTGATCGCACTGCGGATGATAGAAGTCCCCCACTTCTTCAATGATGCTGCGAAGGTCACGACGTTCCGGATGGAGTTTGATTCGACCAGCGAACTGTAAAAAGTCACTCAGAATACCTGCGAGTCGGTCTACTTCTCGCCTCAATGTTTCAACTCGCCGAACGAGCCGGTCACGCTCGGCCTCTTCGAGCGGAGCGTGCTGCAAGTCTTCGATCAATAACTGTGCATTGAGCCCTACGGTTGAAAGTGGGTTCTTGATCTCATGTGCAAGGCCGCCCGTCATTGAACCGAGCTCGGCGAGGCGCTGGCTCTTGAGAGCATCGCCTTCGGCCGCGCGGGCCCGCCGCTCGGCTGCCCGAAGCATCGCAAAAAAGATCGGTGCCAGCACGACAACTGTCGCACCGGCACCGATCAAAAACCAGAATCCTTCATGCATGGGGCTGTGTGCCCTGCACTCAGGAGGTCGCCGAGACGGCGTCCTTTGAACTGTCACTCTCTTCGGACTCAAGCAACGCCTTACGCGAGAGCTTGATGCGTCCGGTTGCATCAACATTGATGACCTTGACCTTGATGGTGTCACCAACACTCACGACATCCGACACGCTCTTGACGAAGCCGTTGTCGAGTTCTGAGATGTGGCACATGCCATCGGTACCAGGTACGAGTTCGATGAAAGCACCGAAGTCCTTGGTCGAAACGACCTTTCCTTCGTAGATGGTGCCAACCTTGATCTCAGCGCCAAGTGCTTCGACCTCGGCCTTGGCGGCATCGCCGGCCTTGCCATCGGTGGAAGCGATCGTGACGGTACCGTCATCCTCAACGTCGATCGTGGCGCCAGTTCGTTCCTGAATGGAACGAATCATCTTGCCGCCAGGACCGATGAGCTTGCCGATCTTCTCAGGATCAATCATGACCTGCATGATGCGTGGTGCATACTCGCTCATGGTCGAGCGAGGCTCAGGCAAACAGGCTTCCATTTGCTCAATGATCTCGATGCGACCAATTCGGGCCTGCTCGAAGGTTTCCTTGATCTCGTCGAACCAGAGTCCGCGAGCCTTTAGGTCGAGCTGAATGCCAGTGATGCCGTTGCGAGTGCCACAGACCTTAAAGTCCATATCGCCGAAGAAGTCTTCTTCGCCGAGAATGTCGGTAACTCGGACAATCTTGCCATCAGCATTGCTGAAGCGACCGACCGAGATGCCAGCACATGTTGCCTTGATTGGCACGCCTGCGTCCATCATGGCCATGCAACCGCCGCAGACCGAAGCCATTGACGATGAGCCATTGGACTCGGTGATGTCACTAACAAGCCGCACCGTGTACGGGAAATCTTCAACATCTGGAAGGATCGCAAGTAGCGAACGCTCTGCAAGAGCACCGTGACCGACTTCGCGACGACCAGGGCCCATGATGCGACGAGCTTCGCCGACGCAGAACGGCGGGAAGTTGTAATGCAGATAGAACTTCTTGGCGTACTCAGGCATAAGCCCGTCGACGATTTGCTCGTCGCGGCCTGTACCGAGAACACAGGTCAGAAGACCCTGCGTCTCACCACGCTGGAAGAGCGATGAGCCGTGCGTCCGAGGGAAGATGCCAGCCTCGATGTCGAGGTCGCGGATCTGAGTGAACGAACGTCCATCAGCGCGAGTGCTCTCATCCACGATCAACGTGCGAGTGGCCTTCTTTTCAAGTGTGCGGAATGCATCGCGGGCTTGGCCAAGTCGCTTCTCAGCCACCTTGTACTCTTGATAGGTGCCACCCTCTGGAAGAGCAAAGTGCTCCGCCATCATCTTGTCACGAAGTGCATCAACTGCGGCGTGCCGGTCGGCCTTGCCACCAATTCGACGACACGCAAGCATTTCCTCGCCTGCAACCTTCTTGACCAGCTCGGTCACCTCATCGGCAGGAAGTGCGAGGTTGCCAACGCGAATCTCTGGGGCACCCGCCTTCTCACGCAGTTCGTTCTGCATTTCGATGATTGGCTTACAGCCGTTTTCGTATCCGAACTCGACCGCAGCAAGGATTGCCTCTTCAGGAACCTCAGCAGCGCCGACTTCGATCATGTTGATGCCGTCACAGTGACCCGAGAGCACCATGTCCAGATCGGAATATTCCATCTGAGCGTGGGTCGGGTTGATCACGAACTGCTCGCCGTCATCAGTCAGAATGCGGCCAACACGGACGGTGGCGACAGGTCCCTCAAACGGAGCATCGGTCATCATCAGTGCAGCTGAACCACCGGTGCATGCAAGCACATCGGTATCGTTCTGGCCATCGTGACTCATCGTCCAGCATTGAATCTGGATCTCGTCGATGAAGCCATCTGGGAAGAGCGGACGGATCGGTCGATCGATCATCCGCATCGTAAGAATTTCCTTTTCGTTCGGAGCACCTTCACGCTTGCGGAAACCGCCAGGGAAGCTACCGCCGGCACTAAGCCGCTCGCGGTAATCGCACTGCATCGGGAAGAAGTCCAGCCCGGGGCGGGGGTTGGCTCGCACCGCGGTGCACATGACGACCGAGTCGCCATAACTGACCATGACGCACCCGTCGGCGAGCTTTGCAATTCGGCCGGTCTCCATGCGAAGGGTCCGACCGCCGATTTCGCGTTCTACGAAATGAACTGTGGCATTTGCCATTATGAATCTCCTGCGGCGACCGCGCATTGTGCGCTACAAGTCGCCATTGTTTGGGATCCAGTGAGCCTTTGCTCAGAGGGCAGAAGACAGGACGCAGTGCATTGACTGCCGCCTGTCCACTGCCACCCGCTTGGGAGGCACTAAATCCTTCCTCTTGCGGGAAGCGTTCCCGCTACTTACGAAGGCCGAGTCGCTGAATAAGTGCTCGGTAGTCGGCG
>JABJQE010000254.1 GCA_018663565.1 Phycisphaerae bacterium | reverse complement strand
TTTGTTCTGCGGTATCGGGTTGGAGTTCAAGTAGATCGCGAATAGCCGAGCCTGCCTTGGCCGACGATCGGGCTTCCATCCAGTGGCCGAGGCTGATGAGACCAAGCAGGGCCGCGGCTTCCGTGAAGTAGCTTGGCTGTCCGTGGTCGTAGCCCATGTGCTGTAGTACAAAGAGCACCACTGAATACCCCCATGCCGTGCACGCCCCGATGCTGATCAGCGTGTCCATATTGGTGCCACCGTGCTTGAGCGCGGTCCACGCAGACAGAAAGAAGCCAGGCCCAACAATGGCCATGACCGCGGTTGCGGCGATTCCGAGCGCCCAGTGCATCCACCAGAGATCAGCGATGCCGAGAGGCTCGCCGCCCCAGTGCACCACGGCCATCGGAATCCAGATTCCCAGGCCGACAATGGCTCGTCCCCTCCATTGCCGCTCCTTCTTGGCAGCGAGATGCTCCATGTGATCATGGAGTTCAGCAGCTGACGTGGGGTCTGGCCCGACTGGCTTCGCTGGATATCCAGAGGCGGTCACAAGTCGTGCCGCTTCAGTGGGGTCAATCGTGCCATGAATGATGGCCCGGCCTGTTTGAACGCTGATACTTGCGTCCGAAACATCCGGGCTCGCGAGCAAGGCTTGGCGGGCCGTCTCTACACAACTTGCGCAGCTTATTTCATCGATATCAAGTTGGATAGTTTGGTCGGTCATGGTGGTGCAGGGTAGACTATCGATTCACCTATGTTAGACCACCGGACACGTCACATTTCACTCCTGCTCGCTGCAGCGCCGCTTCTCGCGGTGCTCTGGGTATTGCTTGGCGAGCCGGCATCGGATTCGCAGGGGTGCGGTAGCCATGAGCCGTCTACGCTCGTCGTTTCGATCGCGGTTGATGCGGCAATCGAGATGGTGCGAATTGGTCAGCCCGGCCTGCCAATGGGCTCGATTCCAGCGCCCCGTGCAGGGCGACTTCGTGTGCGAGAATCGGATCGACTTGGCCCAGCCAAGTTGCATCTCCCTCCGCCGACGGCCTGACCACTTCGTTCGCATCGCCCTGCGATGTCCGACCGGTTACAGGCCCGCCCATACAACGTCGTCTCTCTACAAGGTTCATCTCAATGGCTATTCCAGTTGTCTCCAAGGTTGCTCGTAAAGTCTTCGGTACGCGAAATGACCGCTTGGTCAAGCGGTACCTCAGTATTGTCGACCAGGTATCTGCTGGTGAAGATCAGATGCGTCAGCTTGATGATGCCGCGCTCCGGGAAAAGACTGAAGAATTTAAGAAGCGAATCGCAGATGGTGCCAAGACCACAGACATGCTTCCGGAAGTCTTTGCGGTTGCTCGTGAAGCCATGGACCGAGCTGTTGGCATTCGTGCCATCTTCAATCCTGCCATGGACTTTGATCCAAATGTACTGACTGGTGAAGCGCGGTCCTTGTATGACTCAACCAAGGCTGCCATGGAGGCTGCCGAGCCCAAGCCTCCGACAGGCAGTTTGCTTGGATGCACCGAGGCAGTGCCTGCGTGGATGTGGATGGACATACCGTTGCCTGTATATGAAGCGGTGCGAGCCGTGTGGCCTGAGTCTCGGCCGCCATTTCGGGCGAGGCCATTTGATGTCCAAATCATCGGCGGCATGGTGCTCTACGAGGGCAGCATTGCCGAAATGAAAACTGGTGAAGGCAAGACCATTGTCGCTCCCTTGTCCTGCTATCTCTCAGTACTTGAAGGGAAGCAAGTTCACCTCGTGACAGTTAATGAGTACCTGGTGCAACGTGACCGGGACTGGATGTTCCCGTTCTTCCATGCGCTCGGCATGACTGTGGGCGCGATTCACGCCCAGCACCGACAGCCCCCACAACTCAAGCAGATTATGTACCACTGCGATGTTGTGTATGGCATGACAAGTGAGTTTGGCTTTGACTTCCTGCGTGACAACATGAAGATGTCGGTGGCCGAGCAGGTGCAACGACGCCGTCAGATTGCGATTGTTGACGAAGTCGATTCGACGCTCATCGACGAAGCGCGAACGCCGCTCATTATTAGTGGACCGGCGCACGACTCCCAGCCTCGCTATGAGTTGGCCGATCGTTTGTCGATGCATCTTCTTTTGAAACAAGCGAACTGGAATGACTGCGATGAGAAGGTGCAGAAGTGTCTTGTTGATATCTCTGGTCTTGAAGGCGACATCAGGAATGTGAGAGATCGAGGCGACATCCCTGCTATGAAAGAGCGGCTGGACCGCCTCAAGTCCGAGTTGCCAACATTTGAAGTGGCGCGTGACAGACACCAACAGTTTTACGAAGTTGAACTCGACAAGAAGCGGGCCACACTGACTCACGAGGGAATCGCAGAGGCCCAGAAGGAGTCGGGACTCGGATCTTTCTACGTTGGTGACAATATTGACATGCCGCATTTGCTCGAGCAAGGTATTCGGGCGCACACGGTGTACCAACGTGATCGCGACTACATCGTTTCACCTGATGATCAGGGAGTTCAGACGATTGTTATCGTCGATCAAAATACAGGTCGAAAAATGGTCGGCCGGCAATGGTCCGATGGATTGCATCAGGCCATCGAGTCAAAGGAAAGCGTCCCCATCAAGGAGGAGACGCAGACCATGGCCACGATCACGATTCAGAATTTCTTTAAGTTGTATGACCGGCTGTCTGGAATGACGGGTACCGCCGATACCGAGGCAACCGAGTTCTATGAGATTTACGGACTTGACGTAGTGGTTATTCCGACCAATGTGCCGGTCATTCGAGGTGACCACAACGATGTTGTGTATCTGTCCATCAAGGACAAGTCCGATGCCATCATTGATGAGGTTGCCCGGTTCCACGATATTGGTCGGCCGGTACTCGTTGGTACAACAAGCGTTGAGAACTCAAAGTCGATATCCGATGAGTTGAAGCGACGATTCTCAATTAAACACGAGGTGCTCAACGCAGAGCAGCACGAGCGTGAGTCTGAAATCGTCAAGCATGCTGGCGAACTTGGTGCTGTCATGATCGCCACGAATATGGCCGGTCGCGGTACAGATATCAAGTTGGCCCCGTTTACCAAGCAAGAATTGCTCGATCACTGGAAGCGGCGAGATATCTGCCCAGCCGAGGTGACGGTCGACATGCCGGAGGCGGCCATCGCGGCGAAGTGCTGGCGTCATATCGCGGCTCGCGAAATAGGTCTTCCTCGAAAGCAAATCGAGGAGATGTCGGACGAGAGCGTGCATCACGCGTTGTTAGAGTATTGGTTCGAGAAGCACTGCTACGGTAAGGAATCGAAGGCCAAGTCGATGTCAGAGGAGCAGCTGCTTGAGGCACTTGACGCTAGCGGCGGTTGCACATTGCATCGCCTGCGTCTCTATGACGATGCAGAGTCGCTTGGCGGATTGCATGTCATTGGTACAGAGCGGCACGAGTCTCGCCGGATTGACAATCAGTTGCGTGGTCGGTCTGGCCGGCAGGGCGATCATGGTTCGTCGCGGTTCTTCTTAAGTCTTGAAGACCCGCTCATGAAAATGTTCGCGGGCCCAACGACGCTCAAACTGCTCAGCCGACTCGGCATGAAGGAAGGCGATGCCATTGAGCATCCAATGTTGAGTAAGGCCGTGGGCCGTGCACAGCGGAAGGTCGAAGAACGAAATTTCCTCGTTCGCAAGAACATCCTTGAGTATGACGAGGTGATGGATCACCAGCGGCATGAGTTCTATGGAACTCGGCAGCGAATTCTCGAGGGTCGAGACATCAAGGATTTGATCTTTGGCCATCTTGAACAAGCGTCCACGGACGCCGCATGGCGATTCATGGCCCCGGAGTATCCCGCATCGTGCATTGTTGAGTGGGTACGTGAGCACATGTCGGTGACCGTTGAGGCCACCCGCCTCAAGACTGATGATCGAGAAGATCTTCATGAGAGCATTCAGCGAATGGCTCACGCAGAGTCCACATCAATTCTACGAGTGTCCATTGGCGAGTTCCTGAGCGAAGACATCGATCTTGGAGAAGGTGCTATTGCGCGGCGAGATGACGGCGGCGATGACTATCAGGGCCTTGCCGAGTGGATGAACGGACACTTCGGCACCACGCTCTCTGCTGCTGACCTTGTCGAATTCGATACAGACCGTCGCGATCTGATGGAACACTTGGATCGCGTTGCAGGTGACGCCATCAACGCAGTTGAACTTGGGCCACTCGATGCCTTCTTGCTTGAGGACTATCCAAAGCGTGAACTTGCTAAATGGGTCTCAACGAGATTCGGCATAGAGTTTGCGGTGGACCGGCTACTCGAAGCGCATGATGCTGACGAAGCGGCCGGAGTCATTGTGGAGGCCGCGCGCCTCTTGTATCGAGAGCGTGAGATATGTTATCCCGTCGACTTTGCGATCGACATGACCAATGCCACGATGCAGCAGGATCCTGCCCAGGCACTCGCTCAGTTTTGTAAATGGGCCAATGCCCGTTATGAATTGGAGTGGACGGCAGAGTCACTACCGTCAACCGACCCACGCGAGATTCGCAAGGCACTTATTGATGCCGCAAGAACTTGGGATACCGAGAAGATTGCCGATCGCGCAACGCGTGTCCTCAGCGACGTTGGCAACGATATCGACGCTGTGGATGGCTGGTTGCGTGAGACGATGAACGCTGCGTTTACTGATTCGCAGCGGGAGGCCTATGAAACTGATCCTGCCGGCTCATTGGCCGAGCGACTTGAGATGACGCTCCGTGTTGAAGTGTCTCAATTGGAACAGTGGATTCTTCTTCAGATTCTCGACTCATCATGGAAAGAGCATCTGCACCAGATGGATCAGTTGCGAGAGTCCATTGGATACCGAAGCTTCAGTCAACGGGATCCCAAGATTGAATTCAAGCGAGAAGGCGCCAACTTGTTCGAAGAGATGCAGGAGACGATTCGGGACAAGGTCACCGATTTGGTCTTCAAGGCGAGGTTGCAGGCCCGGCCGAAGCAAGCACCACAGTCTAAAGAGCAGCAGCCGACTCCGCCGCAGCCCAAGGCTGCATCGCAAGTGGTCGAAGATCCACAACAGACGGAAGATCGCAGCGCAGTCGCCGCTGCCGCCGCGGCGGCAAGTCAGGGGCGTAGTGTCCGGACAGGTGGCCCCCAGAAGCGAAAGCCATCTCCAGTTGCTGCTTCAGCAGCCGTGGTGGGTCGCAACGAGCCGTGCCCATGTGGGTCGGGCAAGAAGTACAAAAAGTGTTGCGGTGCTCAGGGCTGATGGCAGTGGTCTGAGGAACTATGTTCTTCCGACCACGCGTGGTGTAAAGAGAATCAGGATGGCTGCAACTGCAGCGATCCAGGCCGGTCCATTGATAAGTCCAATGTCGCCGAGCACCGACGTTACTGCGAGCAAGATGATCAGCCGCGCTACGCCATCGATCGTGATGCGAGGTGATCGTCGTAGGCACCACGCGAGTAGAACTGCTGGAAAGAAGAGCCCGTAGACCGCGAGCCATCGCAGGTACAGGTCTTTCCCCTCTGCCCAAGTCTCGACAAAGAACAACCCGGCAATGCACACCACCGCGATGGCGATTGCTTCTGCTGGGAAGTCTGCAGGTGTCTTGAGACTTGGCAGGAGATCTCGCAGTTCCCGAATATTTGCGGCGATCGTGAATGTGGCTTGCCCGAAAATCCAGGCGAGTACGAGGGGTGTGCCGAGTCCTTCGCCGAGCCACCAATACGAGGCGGTGACCAAGAGCATGCACAGAAATCCGATACCAAGCACGAGGAATCCAAGCGGACCTTCTGTTTCTTGTCGCACTCGGTGGAATGGCGCATCAAGCCATGGGCAGAGTAGGAAGCCGATGCTGAAGATTGGTGCGAGCCATAAGAGGTCAATTGGGGGCCGCGTGCCTGACCAGCCCGCAGGATGAGCGTTTTCACAATTCATCGCAACAACCACGCCGCCACAGGCTAGGGCAATGGTCCCAAGCAATGGCCACCATGAACGTGGCGCAAGCGACAAGAGTTGGCCAAGGACCAGGGCGGTGAGCGGAAAGAGCACCCAGTCCCAGGGTGATCGCATTGCGGCGGGGAATATCCAAGTCGCCACCATCGAGAGAAACACAAGGTGGAAGGCGATCGTGATGGTGACGAACCACTTGATGGCGTGAGGATGCCGTGAGCAGAAGCGTCGCGATGCGCTCGGAGAACCCAGAAGCAAGCCCATCAGCGTTGCGCCGATGACATTTGGAATCGCAATGAGCAGGAAGCCGTTCCATCCGAACCACTGCATGAGAATGGTTGGTAGGAAAAGGCCGATACACCATGTCCAACTTGCTGCGCCGTAGAAGCCCCAGCCGATGGTGCGGAACAGTTGCGTCATGAGAGTAGGGGGCTTTGTCAGACCGTCAGCTTGCGACGCTTGCGGGCCTGCTTGCTGCTGCGGCTTCGCACCGCGGCCTTGGGCGCACAGTGGAATGTCATTTTGCATCGTCCGACGCGAAGTGGCCGTTCACTCTTGCCGTGAATCTGGCACACGTTCATCGTGAGGTCGACATTGAATTCGGCGCCGTCCTTCTTGGCCTTGTCAACATAGTCATGTAGCGTCTCAGGGTTCACTACGTCGTACACAGCAGGTCCACAGCAGGGACGAAGGAACCGATACTTGAGATCTTTGCAGATGACGATGTAGTCGATGCCGACTTCAGAGAACAAGAACATGCCACCAGCAACTTCAGAGTTGCCAAGCAATGCCGCTCCGGCCATCGCGTTGTACCAATTTCGGTTCACGCGTTTGAATGGCAGGATGGCAGTGAAGCGGCCCGTATTGAGCCGTTTCATCGAGATGCCGGACCGCCAGGCGTAGGGCAGCCAGATCAGTGAACACACGCGGTGCCAGAAGTTGTTTTTGGTACTGAGCCGGCTAAAGAATGCCTCGGCACGCGGCCACAACCCCTTTGGAGGTGCGACGGTTTGCAGGTTGGCAGTCGGTGACGAACTCATGGATGCAGTACTCAGTGGGAGAGCCATACGCCGCAGAAGGATCGTCTTCGAGAGGGCGGGCTCAGCTGTTCTTGTTCAGGAAGACGTATGGTAACCATTGACCGTTCGAGCGACCACGAAGATCCTGTGAAGAATCTTCAGTTGCATAGTGCCCACTGCTCCAAGGGCTCAGAAAAGGACTTTGCCAATGCCACTTGCCAGCCTCGGAACAACCTCATGGAGCCTTGCTCCCGATAATCCCGCTGATTTAGTCAATCTCGCCCATGCCACGGGGCTCAATGCCCTTCAACTCGGTTTGAGCCCAATCGTGACTGATCGAGCGAAGTGGGCGACAACGGTGCCCCGGCTCATTGAAGCCAATATCACCTTGCTCAGTGGCATGATGGCACCGATTGGCGAGGATTACACGACGCTCGAGTCGATTGCCGAGACTGGCGGCGTGCGGCGAGATGGCACCTGGCCTGCCAACGAGGAGATGGCTAGGTCAATGGCAGTACTGGCTGAGAACGCCGGGATTGGCATGATTACCCTTCATGCGGGGTTCATTCCGGAAGACGATTCCAACCCAGAACGTGGCGTCATGATTGGGCGGCTTCAGAAGATCGCTGACATTTTCGCCTGTGAAGGATTGTGTCTGGCGCTCGAGACGGGGCAAGAGTCGGCCGAGGCCTTGCTTAGCATCCTCGTTGCGATCGATCGGCCACGTGTTGGTGTGAATTTCGACCCGGCCAATATGGTCTTGTATGGTTCGGGTGATCCAATTGAAGCGATGGAAATACTGTCCGAGCATATTGTGCAGGTGCATCTCAAAGATGCCTTGGAGCCCGCCCGTGAAGGGCGATGGGGGCGAGAGACACCACTTGGTAAGGGCGATGTAGATTGGGATCGGTTCTTCCAACTTGCCAAGGAACTGCCGCGAGAAGTGGATGCCATCATCGAGCGTGAAGGCGGAGACAACCGCGTAGGTGAAATCCGCGAGGCCGTGGACTTTGTGCGGACGCATCTTGTATGAAGTATGTCCTTGCGGTGATGATGCTGTGCGGACTTGGCTGCGAGTCGGCTCATCATCGTGGGCACTTTCGGGGCGCGGTTGCTGCAGACCATATGGTGGCTTCACAAGCCGGAGTTGAAATATTGCGTCGAGGTGGCAATGCGATCGATGCGGCCGTTGCGACCAGTTGCACGCTTGCCGTAACCGATCCATTTAGTTGTGGACTCGGTGGTGGGGGATTCATGGTGGTCGTCTTGCCAGATGGCCAGACCGCGGCGGTGGACTACCGGGAGACAGCGCCCGAAGGAGTCATCGCCAATTGGTATGTCGGGCAATCCGCTACGGCGAGTCGGTACGGAGGGGGTGCTGTCGGCGTACCCGGCACAGTCGCGGGGCTCTGGGCCGCGCATCAACGGTGGGGTGTGTTGCCGTGGGAGGCATGCCTTGAACCAGCCATTCGAGCCGCAGCAGGCGGGGTTGAAGTTGGCGGGCCATGGTTGCAGGCTGTTGAGTGGGTGGCATCTGTTCGCAAGGAGCACCCCGACCTGCATTCGACATCGCAGTGGGTGTGGTCGCAACTGTGCGGTGGCGGCTTGCTTGAGCGAGGCGACATCGTGCGGCAGCCGCAACTCGCCTCCTTGTTGCACATGATCGCAACCGATGGTCCTTCCGCGTTTTATGAGGGTGTGGTGGCGAGTGATATTGCCTCCACGGTTCAATCGGCACAGGGTGTGTTGACGCGGAGTGATTTGCATCGGTACAAGGCCGATTGGGCGACGCCGATTGTGAGCACAGTGGTGCTCGATCGGTACACCATGGTGTCAATGCCACCGCCGAGCAGCGGTGGCATCGCCATGCAGCAGATCGTTGGCCTGATCGATCGGAGAATGAATGACCTTGGCGTGGCGTTGCCTGAGTCACCAGCGTGGTGGCATCTCTTGACCGAAGCTATGCGAGATGCATTCGCAGATCGAGCTAGGTACGGCGCCGACGGCGAAGTTGTTGCAGTCCCTGTCGCAGAAATGCTTGATAGCGGTCGACTTGATCGAGCAGCAGCAGCAATTCCGCTTGATGCCGCGAGGGTGAGTGACCATGCGGGCGTGATGCCGCTTCCCGATGATGCTGGGACGAGTCATTTCTGTGTGTACACCAGCGACGGCATGGCCGTGTCGTGTACTGAGACGATCAATCTGCTCTTTGGTTCGCTTCTCGCTGTGCCCGAGTGGGGGATTGTGCTCAACAACGAGATGGACGACTTTTCAACGAGCCCCGGGGTCGCCAATGCATTTGGTCTGATTCAAAGTGATCGCAACGCGCCCGCCCCGGGCAAGCGTCCGCTCTCGAGTATGTCGCCGACCATTGTGCTGGAGAATGGACGCGTTCGGTTGCTTGCAGGGGCGTCTGGCGGTCCTCGAATCATCAGTGGCACGTTGCAGGTCATGCTCAATGTTTTGCTCTTTGGGATGTCACCCGCAGATGCTGTTGCAGCCGATCGCCTGCATCATCAATGGATGCCTGACGTCGTGCAGTTTGAGCAGGCATGGGCGGACGGCACCGTGATTGAATCACTTGAAGCGATGGGGCAT
This sequence comes from Phycisphaerae bacterium, assembly GCA_018663565.1. Taxonomy (GTDB): domain Bacteria; phylum Planctomycetota; class Phycisphaerae; order Phycisphaerales; family SM1A02; genus UBA12567. The sequence continues at coordinate 4,508 of JABJQE010000254.1, read as the reverse complement.
GCCACGAAGCGTCGACCGACTGTGGGCAAGGTACAGCTCATAGAGGTGCTACAGAGCGGTGAGATTATTCCGGCGAGCGATCCACGAAAAGAAGGTGCGGCAGTAGGCTGGTGAACCGTACACTGCACATATGCCAACGTACGTGTATCAAGTTGTGACCGAGGATGGTTCCGAGGGCGAGATCTTCGAAGTGGTGCAGCCAATGAGCGAAAAGCCTCTCAAGAAGCATCCCGAAACCGGCGAGCCCGTGACCCGCATCCCAGCCCTTCCCAATATTGCTGGGAAGTGGTCTGACATGAAGTCCAAATCAACGCTAAGCAACAAAAATCTGGATCGCCTTGGCTTTACGAAGTACGAGCGAGCCGGTGATGGAAATTACGAGAAGAAGGCCGGCGGCGGCCCCAACGTCATCTCGGCGGATTGACCTGTTCGTTACAGGGACCCCAATTTATTGAGCAGTTCCAATAGATCGCCAATGGCCATTGTGCCACCACTGGTCGCATGAATCCATGCATCACATAGGGCCATCGTCATGCCTGCGTAGCGGACTGAGAAGCGGAGGCAAGATCAGTGATGCCACAAAAGGACACGGGAGCCAATTCTGCGATCACAGGCTCGGCTCCCGACTTCTGGCTCACGACTCACCTGGGCGGCTTCAGCTGCCCAATGTGTACCGCACGAACTTTTTGATGGTGCAGCCTTCGGGCAGGATTTCTTCAATCGTGGTGCTCTCGTCGAGCACGTACTTCTGCTTGATCAGCGTGTTCTCTTCGAGGAACTTGCGGACCTTGCCATCAGACATCTTCTGCGCAATCTCTTCAGGCTTGCCTGAGTCTTTGGCTTCTTGGATGGCCTTGGAACGTACCTCATCGAGCTTTTCAGCCGAGACATCCTCTGGCGTGATGGCTGCAGGGTTGTAGAACGTAATGTGCTGGCAGATGCCCTTGAGTGTTTCGGCCGGCACGTCGCCTTCGACTTGCAGCAAGCATGCACGCTTTCCGTCGTGATGGACGTATTCGCCGAAGTTGCCACCCTCAAGTTTTTCGCCGCGGGCGAAGTTGGCATTCTCACTTGTCTTGATGCGAATATTGTCGATGGCCGCAGTCATTTCGTCGGAGCACTCGATTGGGCCTGCCGGGGCGGCAAGCGCGCCAGCGATGACAATGCCCATCATGCTGATGAACTCGTCATTGCGAGCGGTGAAATCTGTCTCGGTAAGAACTTCGACAATGGCGGCGCCACCGTCACGAATCGCGATGGCAACTCGGCCTTCGCCGGTTGTTCGCTCAGTGCGAGTGTCCATCTTGCCTTTTCGCTTGGCTTTGATCCACTCTTCTGCAGCGGCCATGTCGCCATCATTGGCGGTGAGGGCCTGCTTGCAATCCATCATGCCCAGGCCAGTCTTTCGGCGGAGGCTCATTACATCTTTTGCGGCAATGGTCACAGTGTCATCTCCGGTTGAGTCACTTGGTGGTGTCGGCCGCGGCAGCAGCGGCGACTTCGGTGTCTTCAGTTGTAGGCGCGGCATCAGCAGCGAACTTCACGCGGCTCGAGCGGCGCTTTGGCTGCTCGCCGTCTTGCTCGCCAGCAGCTTCGGCACCTTCCGCAGCGGCAGTGCGGGCGGCAATGCCATCCTTTACTGCGGCTGTGAATTCTCGCATGATGACGGCGATTGAACGCATGGAGTCATCATTGCCTGGGACTGGAATATCGCAGTCGCCAGGGTTGCCATCGGTGTCGATCAATGCGATAGTCGGAATGCGTAGGGTGCGAGCTTCACGCAGCGCATTGGTTTCACGCTTGGTGTCGATCACGACGACTGCTCCGGGCAACTTGTTCATCTCACGGATGCCTTGAAGGTTGCGGGTGATCTTCCGCTTCTCACGCATGAGCTGCGAGGTCATTTTCTTGGAGTAGGTTTCGATCTCACCTGAATCGACGAGCTTCTCAAGCTCTTCGAGTCGCTTGAGTCGTTCGCGAATCGTACGGAAGTTGGTGAGTGTGCCACCGAGCCAACGTTCTGTGACCCATGGCATGCCAACGTCGGTGGCCAGTTCTTCGACTGAGCCTTTGGCTTGTCGCTTGGTGCCAACGAAGACGACATCTTTGCCGCCTGCGACTGTCTTGGTGATGAACTTCTTGGCAAGTAGCAAGCCGCGGACGGTTTGGCGAATGTCAATGATGTGAATTCGGTTCCGCTGCCCCCAGATGTAGGGCTTCATGCGGGGGTCCCAGTTACTGCGTCGCTGGCCGAAGTGAATGCCTGCGTCGAGCAGGTCCTTAACGAGAGCGTCCGACATGGAACAGCCTTTCTGTACAGCGTCACCGACGAGCCGGTGTGCGGGCTCCTGCAGGTGCAGGACCGATCGTCCGAGGGACGCTTCGAGGGGTGCTCGCCGAGGCGAGCGAGTGAATCATGGGTGGCCCGCCCCGCACAGGACGAACCGACCAGAACAGCCTGCGGCACACGCCAAACAGGCAAGTCCGTCAGTCTAACGAGCCAAGGCACGTCCTTCAATAGCACTGGCGGTGATTCGGCCATCCACGATGGTGGCAAGTGCTCGCCCCGTGGCCATTCGGCCAGCAAAGGGGCAGTTTCTGCCTGTGGAGTGGAATTGACTCGGATCGATGGCCCAGGCGGCGTCAGGGTCGATGACGGTCACATCAGCCGGACCGCCAACTTCAAGCCGGCCGAGACCGAGTTGGTCGAGGCCAGCAACGGCGGCAGCCTCACAGGTCATCATGCCGAGCATGGCGGGCCAATCGAGCACGCCGTCGTCAATGAGGGCTTCGCGGTACAGGGGAAGGGCGCACTCGAGTCCAACCATGCCGAAGGCGGCGGAGGCAAAGTCGGTGTCCTTCGAGGCGGCCGGATGAGGGGCATGATCTGTCGCGAGAACCGTGATGATGCCTTCGGCGATGCCGGACTTGATCGCCTCGATATCGGCCGAGGTTCGAAGTGGTGGGTTGACTTTGGCGAGAGTATTCCAGTTATCGCAGGCATCTTCGGTCAACAAGAGGTGATGAGGCGACGCCTCGCCGGTCGCGGGTTGGCCTTCGCTGCGAGCTTCTCGGAGGGCGGAGACACTCTCGGCCACACTGAGGTGCTGCGCGTGATAGCGAGCGCCGATAGATCGGTTGAGAACGAGGTCTCGTCGCAGCATGAGTTCTTCGGCTTCACGCGGCCATCCGCCAAGACCAAGCCGTGTGGCGAGTGCTCCTGCATTCATGGCAGCGTCTCGTGTCAGCGTTGGATCTTGGCAGTGCTGCATGAATACTGAATCAGCCGCGGCGACGAGGCTCAATATTCTCTGCATCATGCCACTGTCGGCAATGCCGTCACCGTCGTCAGAGATTGCAATCGCGCCTGCTTCGACCAGATCAAGAATCGGCGAGAGTGTTTCGCCGCGGCGTCCCACGGTGCCGCAGGCCACGGCAAAGACGCGGGCTTGAGCTGCGGCGGCAGCGCGTTTCCTGATCGCGTCAACGACAGTGCATGAATCAATCGCTGGTGTGGTGTTGGGCATGCAGCACACCGTGGTAAATCCACCGGCGGCCGCCGCGGCGGTTCCGGTCGCAATGGTCTCTTCGTGGTGCCCGCTCTCGTCTGGGTCACGGAAGTGCACATGAATGTCAATGAGTCCGGGGCTGACGATGCAGCCCTCGCAGTCGATAGTTTCATCGGCGCTGGTGAGCGGTGTTGTGGAAATGGCGACGATCACTCCATCTCGAATCAGGAGGTCGCCGGTGCTGTCGTGATCGGTCATTGGGTCAATGATTCGACCACCCTTGAGGAGGAGTTCGGTCATACGTCGAATCATAAAGCCAGCGGGCACGCTGTGTATGAGCACAGGGCCCGAAGCAAGATGCTTCGGGCCCTGTGAAAGGTCAATATGTGGTCAAGCTGATCGTGCGATCACTTGGCCTTCTTGCTGGCGCAGCATGCGGGGGTGCCACCAGCCTTGGCAGCAGCAGCTGCAGCCTTCGGGCAACCGCCTGCAGCGGCCTTCTTGTCACAGCCAGCGGCTTTCTTTGCAGCGCAAGCGGCTGCGTCAGGACATTTGGACTTATCAGCGCAGCAGGCAGGCGTATCAATAGCGCCTGGAGCAGCGGTGGTGTTGGTCTTGTTGCAGCCAGCGAGCATTGCGGCTACGCCGAGCGTTGCGGTAAGTGCGAGCATCTTCATGGGGTTCATCTCCTGATAAGTGTGGGGGTCGCCCCCACACTGCGTGGGGAATATGTGACTATATACGATAGGGAGCCAAAATCTCCCTTTCATTGGTGTCATATGCTGTTTCTTCCGTAGAATCGCCAGTTATGGCCTCCAAAGACTATATTGACCCCGATGTGAGAACTCGCCTGCATGCTCAGGCCCGTGGACTTGGGGCCGGTCCTGGCATCTATCTCATGAAGGACTCCGGCGGCGAAGTGCTCTATGTGGGCAAGGCGAATTCACTTCGGGACCGTGTGGGATCGTACTTCTTAGCGTCCACCGACTTGGGTCCGCG
>JABJQE010000253.1 GCA_018663565.1 Phycisphaerae bacterium | reverse complement strand
GTGTGGCCACGATTGGTGCTCGGTCCGCATCAGTAAGGAGATCCAGGAGTTCATGTCAGGGAAAGATGAAGAATTCGCCTGGGATAAGCCGAGCGTAAGCAGTGCGCTGAATGACGAGCAGCGAGCTATTCTTGAACAACGCGGTGTGCTTGATCCCTCTGAGATCCACCGTCTTGCCGCAAAGACTAGGGCTAAGGTTGGCGGAGAATCGAAGCAGGCGGCGTGCCACAGCGATTTATCCGATGACACGGTTGCGATGGATGTGCAGACTGAAAACGGCGTAGACTTGGTACAGATTGGTACGCGAGAAGTGTCTGGGATTCCAGACCATGATCCGGTGATCTGAGGAGCAGTCGTCGAATCATTATGCATGTTGCAGCGGAGCATTTCTCAGGACAAGATTCACCCGAGGGACACCGCTCCGTCGTGCTATTTCCGAATCTATACCTTTGGTTGGTTTTCTTCGCATCGCTCGACATTGTGCTTACTCGGGTCATCTTATTTTTCAGCGGCGTTGAAATCAATCCTGTTGCCTCGATGGTCATTGAGACATTTGGCGTTCCTGGAATGAGTGTCTTTAAGTTCGCAGTCGTGTCATTCGTCATCATTGTGTGTGAGATTGTCGGCAGAACCAGAGTCGTGACCGCGAAGCGATTAGCTGTATTTGCAGTAGTGATCACTGGGTTCCCTGTTGTGTGGTCGAGTGTCTTAGTGGGTTCGATTATCGTCGATGGCGAATTGCCCCCGCTTGAGGATGACCCATCACGAGACAGACGACAGGTGGTCGAGTACGCTCCGGGTTCTGAACTGACCATTGAGTTGATAGATGGCCAAATCAAATCGAAGCAGGGAAGGGTTCTGGAATGGACAGTCGACACGGCCGTAAGAGAATCGTCATCCTTGGGGGTGGCTTTGGCGGCTCCTATCTCGCCAAGGAACTGAGCAAGCGACGGCACGGCCTTGATGTCGATGTCGTCATCATTGATCGCAATAACTATTTCATCTTCTATCCACTGCTCATTGAAGCTGGTTGCGGCTCAATTGAACCTCGCCACTGCACGGTGCCAATTCGTGAGTTTGCACCGAAAGCCGAATTGTTGATGGCCGAAGTATCTGGGCTTGATATCGAGCAGCAGCGTGTGCACTTTCAGCTTGTCGGTGACGACCATTGTCGATCGATCGAGTACGACCATCTGGTTGTGGCGCTCGGCAGCGTGACACGCGTGATGCCCGAGAACGTAGTTTCGGGTGTTCGTGAGCATGCGTTCTTTGTGAAACACATGTCTGATGCTGTGACCATTCGTGATCGCGCAGTGGAACTTCTAGAACTCGCAAATGCGATTGACGATCCGGAGGAACGACGACGGCTCTTGCACTTTGTGATCGTTGGCGGGAATGTGACTGGAATCGAAGTCGTTGGCGAGCTTGAAGTGTTTGTTCGCGAAGCCTCCGCGCACTATCGCAACGTGTCCGATGATGACATCATGTTCTCGGTGTATGAGTTCAATAAGCGTTTGCTCGCGGTATTGCCCGAGAACTTGTCAGTTTGGGCGACTCGCCACCTTGCGAATCGAGGCATCGATATTCATACCGGCGCTGGTATCAAAGAAGTGCATGCAGATCATGTGGTGGACAGCGATGGCAATGTGGTGCCATGCTCAACCGTGATTTGGACGGCTGGAATATCGCCAAGTCCGGCTCTCAAGCAACTTGATGGACTTCCGCTCAACAAGTTTGGCGGGCTACAGTGCCAAAGCGATTACCAAGTTGTTGATACCGACAATATTTGGGGAATGGGTGACTGTGCTTCCGTTGAAGGACGCAATGGAAAGCCCATGCCGCCGCTTGCTCAAATCGCCATTCGTCAGGCGCCGCAGGTGGCGGCGAATATCGCAGCGGTCGAGAACGGTCGGCCAACCAAACCGGGCGGCGTTGAATTGCAGGGAGTCTTGGTACCGCTCGGTCGACACCGCGGCGTGGCTGCCATCAAGGGCATTCGGATTCATGGGTTCTTGGCCTGGGCCATGTGGCGAGCGATTTACCTGCTGAAGACACCACGGCTTGGACGCCGCGTGAGTGTGCTTGCCGATTGGACGCTCAATGCATTTTTCCGCAAGGACTACACTCAGCTCGGTATGAATCCCGGCTCACGCCGTGAGATGATTCGGCAGCATGAAGTGCGTGATCCAGACGAGCCCTGATTACATCAGGAGCCAGAGCGACATCCAGGAGCCGGCCACGACCATGACAATCGCGGTGTAACCAACGATGTCACGAGCACGCACGCCTGTCACGGCAAGGAGTGGCAAGGCCCAGAACGGCTGCAGCATGTTGGTGAGTTCATCGCCATAGGCAACGGCCATCACCATCGAACTCGTACTGACTCCAGACTCTTGCGCGGCGGTCAATGCAATCGGCCCTTGCACCGCCCACTGACCGCCGCCGCTGGGCACGAGAATATTGACAATGCCCGCCGACACCATGGTCCAGAATTCCAAGGTTGCTGGTGATGCGAGTGCGAGCATGCCACTAGTGAGCATTTGCACAAGGCCCGAGGCCACCATGATGCCCATGATGCCAGCGTAGAGCGGGAATTGCACGATGATGCCTGCGCAACCTGCAGCTGCTCGGGCGGCTGCGGTCATGAACGAGTTTGGCGAGCGTTGCACGAGTAGCGCTGCGGCGAGCAAGTACATGATGACGTCGTTGAGCCCCAGTCTGTCGACGCCGCTGTGTACTGTTGAGCCGATTGCGGCTGCTAGGAGGCCAAGCCCGAGTAGCGTGGTCATGAGGCGTGAGTGATTGAGCCAGTCGGGGATCGTCTCAATTGTGGGGTTTACTGGTGTCTGCGGATCTTGCTCAGGGAGGAACGTACTGATGGGCTGGGCGTCGGTTGGTCGGGGCGATATCAACCACAGCAGGGATGGCACGATGACGAGTAGTCCGCCAGTGATGAGCAGATTAGATGGTGAGAGGATCGTGGAGGTCAGTGGTGTTATTGCACCGCTGCCGACGATGCCCTCTGGCAGTACTTTTGTAGCGCCAGCAGCGGTTGTCATAGACAGCGGGGCAGAGCCTGAGAAGCCCCCGTGCCACACGAGCAGTCCGGTGTAGCCTGCAGCTGCGAGGAGTGGATAGTGAACGGTGATGTTGCGACGAGCGAGTGATCGTCCAGTTTCTCTCGCGAGCACCGCGCCTCCAATTAGACCAAGACCCCAATTGGCGAGTCCGAGCAGCATTGCCACCAATCCAACAAGGGCTGCGGCCGCGGGTGCTGATCGTGGAAAATCGGCGATGTGACTGAGCAGACGGCGAACCATCGGCGCTTCGGCGAGTACGTGCCCGCCAAGGAGAATGAGGCACATCTGCATTGAGAAATCTAGAAGTTTCCACAAGCCGGCATCGCCTCGCCAGGAGTCCAGCAGCCACGTGGAGCGATCGATCGGTCCGGCAACCTCGGGTGGGAACTGACCAAAGAGAATGGCTGCGAGGAAGACGCCAATGGTCAGGGCAATCGCAATGACCAGTGGGTCCGGGACGATGCGTCTGAATACCGCTGTCACCATGCTGCCGATGCGTTGAATCATGGGTGGAGAGTACAGCGTGGCCTTCTCGCGCGAGAGGCAAAGGGTCAGGCCCCACCCCGGGGATGTGAGTATGAGTTGAGCATCGCCGATGGCCCGGTGCGGCGACCGACCCACTATTCCGTATGCCACGTCCTTGTAACACGATCGTAGATGACGCTCCGGGTAGCCGGATTGGCCTCGCTTGCGACGCCCGCGATACCGATATCGAGGAATCCTGGGAATCGTTCGGTTTCGAGACCACGCAGCGACATACCGTCGCGGTCGAGTAGGGCGGCCACAACATCACGATCTGGGGATGCAATGTCAGCGGGTCGTCGCTGGAGCGCGGCGGCGGCGTGTTGTCGCAAGAGAGTGGCGGCGATGGCCAGCACCGTGCCGTTGTCGGAGGTTGTAAACATGATGCCCTGAGGACGCGCGCTCAGAAACAGGTCTGCCCGGATTTCAAAGTCCATCGGCGTTTCGCCCCGCGCGACGGCAGCACAGATAGCCCGTCCGTCACGCGGTTCGATTGGCCCGTTGACCCGGCACATCCACGCCGTTGCCTTGGCGTGAGCGCCTGGCATGGCTTCAACGATGCGGTGGTCCTCGAAGAGATATGAGGCGGAGGGGACTGCCTCAAATTCATTGATCAATGCCTGCACGGTTGTTCCGTAAATCCATCCAGTGACGCCATCGGTCGCCTGCTTGCCACGAACCGTGATGAGCGATCGCGTGGCAAGCATGGCGGCCAGGCCGAAACCCGGACCAAGAGGAGAATGAGCCGGAGATTCGTTGCCAGAGGAGTGGCTTGAGGAGCTTCCGTGGGCGGGGGGGAACATTGGATTGTGTCCTTGAAGAGGGGTGAATGTGAATCGGGCATAAAAGAAAAGACGCCCCGCTGTGTGGCGGGGCGTCGCAGGTGGTTTCCTTGGAATCGAGTTCCTTAGTCTCCTCGGGCGAGCCCCTTGATAACCGCGGTATAAACGCGGCAGCAGGTGGCGGTACCAAGACACATGACGGTATTGAGCCACGCCATCGACACGGTGGTCGTTCTGGGCATAGCAATAACGCGTGGCGTCGAGGCTTGGGCAAACCGGTCACGGCACGTAGAATGCGTGTGGCGGTGGTCAGAATGGTCTGGGTGCCCGAGCATGAGTACCCAACTATGTCATCAACCCCACCCTCGGACCAGAGAACTTCGGAAAAACAACAGAGATTGTCGACTGAGGATTCATTTGTTGGTTTGGGAATCGCGCCCCAATTCGTCGACGCCCTCGCTCGTCAAGGCATCAAATACCCCCGGGCCGTTCAGGGACAGGTGATTCCCACGATATTGGCCGGTCGCGATGTGGTGTCATTAGCCGAGACGGGTAGTGGCAAGACAATCGCCTTTCTGGCGCCAGTGCTGCAGCGAATTCTCGATGACCGGCCAGCAAAGGGCAGCCGAATCCCCGCTCGCGGGCGGCTTCGCGGTCTTGTTGTATGTCCCACGCGGGAACTCGCGGATCAAACCGGGGCCGTTGCTCAGCATCTCACTGGTGGCACCGTGTTGCGAACAGGAGTTGCGGTCGGCACGACTCCAATTGAACCACAGATCACCATGTTGAAGGACGGTATCGATCTTTTGGTTGGTACCCCAGGCCGCCTGCTCGATCTGATGGGGCAAGAAGCGCTCGATCCGACTCCCATTCAGTCCATTGTCATCGATGAGGCTGATCGGATGTTTGACATGGGGTTTGCGCCGCAGGTTGGGAAGATTCTGAGCCGCATGCCAGCGAAGCGTCAAACGCTGTTATTCACCGCCACGATGCCACGGAATGCCGAGGAACTCATCGAGCGTCATCTTTCGGGCCCAGTGCGTATTGAGACGCATCCGCATACGACCGCGGCGACTCATGTCGAGCAGCACGTGACCATGGTTCATCCAAGTGATCGCATCGATCTCTTGCTGCATTTGCTTGAGCAGAAGAATGCCGGCCGCACCTTGGTGTTCTGCCGCACAAGACGACGAACCGGATGGGTGGCCTCAGCGCTCGCTCGCCATGGATTGCGGACAGGACAACTCCATGCCGATAGATCGCAGGCCCAGCGACGCCGCGCATTAGAGTCGTTCTCGAATGGCGAGCTTGACGTCCTTGTGTCGACCGATGTTGGCAGTCGAGGTCTGCACATTGAAGGTGTACGAACTGTTGTGAACTACGACCTACCGAACACCGCCGAAGACTTGGTGCACAGGGCGGGGCGAGCCTCGCATGGCACGAAGCGTCGCGGCGATGCATGGACATTCCTCTGGGAGCGAGATCTGGACCTGTGGTACGCCATGGCCCCATTGGCCGGTGTTCGGATTGATCCAGCCCGGGTCGATGGATTTCGACCGAGTAAAGTCGAGCGGCCCAGTCGCGAGCAGGGTGCTGGCGGCAAGCCTGGTGGTGGATATCACGCTCGTCACGACACGCGAAAGCGACCTGGCCCAGGTCGCCGAAAGCGTGCATCGCGGCCGATTGGGAAGGATCAGAAGCCGGGCCGCGGTATCCGGCCGCCGAAGTCTGACTGAAGTCTGCCAATAGTCTGAGCGAGTACCATTCCGGCCATGTCGGTACTCCAACTTGTCAGACACGCCAAGCGATACCGCGAGATGCTCTCGATTCTCGTGAAGTTTGGCTTCCGCGAATTCTTCGAAGACGCCAAGCTTGATTTGCTTCTTGAGAAAGGGCATCGACTCTTCTCGCGAGGTGAGCAGCCTGAGGTGGAAACCGCAAGCCGTCCCGCTCGATTGCGGATGGCTCTTGAAGAACTTGGTCCGACTTTTATCAAACTTGGTCAGATTCTCAGTACACGGCCAGACATTCTCCCTCCCGAGTACATCGAGGAGCTTCAGAAACTTCAAGCCGATGTTCCGGCAGTCCCCTGGCCTGAGATCAAAGCTCAACTTGAGGAAGATCTCGAAGACCTACATGAGATCTTCGAGTCGATTGATGAGAAGCCAATGGCCGCTGCGTCAATGGCCCAGGCGCACCGCGCCGTGCTCCGGGACGGCGGGCAGCCTGTCGTGCTCAAGGTTCTTCGACCAGGTATTGACCGACTTATTCAAGCTGATGTGGAAATACTAGAAGCAGCGGCCGAATGGGTGGCGCGTCATACCGACGACTTGCCATTCGACCCGGTTGGGGTCGTGACCGAGTTTTCGGAAGCTATTGAGCATGAACTCAACCTTGTTCATGAAGGTCGCAACACGGATCTCTTTCGATCAAACTTGGAAGAGGGTGAGCAGGCCTGGTTCCCGAAAGTGTATTGGGAGATCACTCGTCGCCGAGTGCTCGGCCTTGAAGAAATCAAGGGCGTCCAGCTGACTGATTGGAAGTCGGCCAACCTCACCAAGGAACAGCGAGAGTCACTTGTTCGCAACGGCGCGTACACCATCTTGCGGCAGGTGTTGGAGATTGGTTTCTTTCATGCCGATCCACATCCGGGCAATCTCTTCTTGATGGAAGACGGCCGCTTGTGTTTCATCGACTGTGGTATGGCTGGCCGAGTTGATCACGAGACGGTGGTCGATCTTGCAAATTTGATTCACGGTATTGCATCAAGTGATATCGATCGGTTCTACGATTCATTCTTGGCGCTTGGTCAAGTGTCAGAAGATCAGGTTGACCGTCGCGCACTCCGCCGCGATCTGCACGACTTCCTCGATCAATTCACTGGTGTCTCATTCGAGCAGGTCGACATGTCTGCAATGCTTCGAGCATTTACCGACGGACTGAGAAAGCACCGCTTACATTGCCCTTCAGACATCGTGCTGATGATTAAGGCACTGACCACCATCGAGGGTGTCGCTGAGGACATTGATCCAGACTTTGATTTGATGGGCTTCGCGCGTCCTCACGTGGAGAAGTTGATCAAAGACCAATACTCCATTCGAGCACTCAAGGCCCGATTCAAACGCAATGCTGGGAAGTGGTTCACCCTTGCTGAACGACTGCCTAGTCGACTCACGAGCATTCTTGACCGTCTTGGTGGGAACAAGTTCAGCATTGGTCTCGATGTCAAAGGGCTCGAGACTCTTGAACGCACGGTGCACCACTCGAGCCGCCAACTGTCTTACTCGGTGTTGGTGGCGGCAATGATTATGGCTTCGTCCATATTGGTGCTCGCCGGAAGGGGTGAGAAGACATCACTGCTCGGCATTTTTGGATTCGTAGGTTTCCTTGTGTCCTTTCTCTTCGCATTCTTGATCTTGCTTGAGAACCTCTGGTCCAAGGTCAGGCGGAAGAAGAAGTAGTCGAGTACTTTGCGGCTTGCTGCCGGTTCCACTGATTGTGGTAGGTAGCGATCTCTACGTCACGAAACGACGAGCGGCATTGGTAACACTCGAGCGTCTCAGGCGAGAAAAGCAGAATGGCGATGTCCATCGCGAGGACAATAAGCATGGCGATGAAGACGGGCCAGCCTGTGGCGAGTCCAAGAATGCCGCCAAGGCCGAGTGCTAGCGCCAAGACCGCGATGAAGCCAGTGATTTGAGGAAATCGTCGATGCCTGTAGAGCGTGTCACCACCGCATGCGACGCAGCGTCGCAAATGCCCATCGTCGTCCCGAGCTCGCTCCCAGTCGAGATAAACCACTTGGTTACTGTCCGTCACTACTTTGGACGGAGTGTCGTTCTGGTCGAGCACAGCAGCGCCGAGCAGATCGTGGTCGAGATTGCGAAGGATCATTCGCATGGGGGCGATGGTACCGCGGGTGGCTTCTGACTTCCTTGCGGCG
>JABJQE010000033.1 GCA_018663565.1 Phycisphaerae bacterium | reverse complement strand
CTTCGCAAGTTCCGCCAAGCTGAGAACTCAGCCATGCCTGCGAGGAATCGCGAGAAGATGAAGGCCACAATGCCAAAGGCGATGTCGATCGCAATCAGCCAGCCACGATGAATCGAAATTTCAAAGACGGCATCGGCCTCGCCCGAGCGGGTCTCGGTGAGATATGCCAGAACAAGCCAACCAGCAACGCCAAGCCCAACGGCCAAGCCAAGGCTTAGCGTAGGCAAGACCCATCGGTACAGCATTCGAAGCCGCCGAGCTGCGACACCGCCGATTCCATCCGCACCCTCGAATAGAGCTGCATCGCCGCCTGATGCCAGAAGCTCGTCTGCCTCCAGCGACTCAAGTCGCTCAAGGCGATGTTGATTGAACACGATGAGTAGCCCAACCCACACCACTAGGCCAAGTATGGCCCAGATCGATGCGATCACACTGCCCGTATCACCAAGGGCCAGCCCGAGGACCAGCAGAACGCCAGCGAATAGTGCTTGAAGCAGGAACCCGAGCCCAGCGATATTGGTGGCTCTCTGATAGGCCAGATGGTCAACTCTCATATCTACCTATCGTCTCCTGCTACGGCCACTGCATCTATAGGGCCACATGTCATCGGGACCCCGTCATCTACGTCACAACTACCCGTCAGGGTTCCAATGGGCTTGTGCAAATTATCATGATTCTCCGAACCACGTCCGGCTTCAATCCGTCAATGACCCCTCAGAGCCATCCCTGCTTCGATACGATACCACCCCCATGTTCTCACAGATCTTCGCCATCGCTAGAAACACCTTCTATGAGAGCCTGCGTCAGCCGGTCACATTGGTCGTGGTGGTCGCGGCCGCTTTGCTGCTCGTCATGAGCAACCCGCTCGCGGCCTTCACGATGGGCGAGGACCAGAGAATGCTGATTGACATCGGCCTCGCGACCATATTTCTCGCAGGTGCCGTACTCGCCTCATTTCTAGCCACCAACGTGCTTGGCCGAGAGATTGCCAATCGAACCGCGCTGACCGTCATATCGAAGCCTGTCAGCCGCCCCGTCTTCATGCTCGGCAAGTATTTCGGCGTCCTCTTGGCCCTGCTCGTCGCCTGCCTAGCCCTCACACTGGTCTTCATGCTGGTCGAGATGCATTCTGTCCTGCAGACTGTCCGAGACCCCATCCACGTGCCCGTCATGATCTTCGGATTCGGCGGGGTAGCACTCGCTGTCGTGGCAGCCGTCTGGTGCAACTACTTCTATGGCATGGCATTCACGAGCACGGTCATCTTTGTGTCCCTGCCGATCCTGCTCGTTGCCTACATTCTCACGCTCAACTTCGACCCCGACTTCAGCCGGCATTCGATGGCCGAGTCGTTCAAGGGCAATATCTGGCTCGCCACAATTGCCCTAGGTATGTGCGTCGCCATGCTCGCCGCCATCGCAGTGGCGGTATCCACAAGACTTGGCCAGGTCATGACTCTGGCCGTCACCGTTGGCCTCTTTGTGCTCGGCCTCCTGTCAGACTGGATATTTGGCCGCATGCTCCGCGGGCTTGAGACGGACTGGCTCGCCCGAGCATCTGAGGCCGGGCTGACCACAGAAGTTGAGATCACGACGGTGATTGAGCGAACAAGTGGCGAGATCGCCGAGAAGATCACACTCATCGACGAGGCCACCGTCCCACTCATGGACATGGCGACGAGCGGCGAAGCCGTCGGCTGGGGATTGCTCAAGGCAGGTTATGCGGTGCTGCCCAACTTCCAAGTGCTGTGGTTGTCCGATGCGGTCACGCAGGACATTGTGATTCCAACATCATTCCTGATCCAGAGCGTCAGCTACGGCCTGCTCTATGCGTTTGCCGCCCTTGCAATTGGCGTTGCCCTCTTCCAGCGGCGCGACCTCGGCTGAGCCAACCGGCCCGAAGGAAGAGCCCCATGGCCCCTGCCTCCAAATTCATCACGATCAAGGGCGCTGCAGAACACAATCTCAAGACTATTGATGTCACGATCCCACGCGATCAACTCGTGGTCATTACGGGCGTGTCTGGCTCTGGAAAGTCATCCCTCGCATTCGACACGATCTTTGCCGAAGGCCAACGCAAGTACATGGAGTCGCTTACCGCCTACGCGAGGCAGTTTCTCCAGCAGATGCGAAAGCCGAGCGTCGAATCAATCGATGGGCTCCCCCCCACGATCGCCATTCAGCAACGACGCGGCGGGCACACGCCACGGTCAACTGTCGCCACCACAACTGAAATCCACGATTACCTTCGACTCTTGCTCGCACGATGCGGCACACCGACATGCTGGGCCAAAATGGGACGCGGCACGTGCGGCCATGGCATTGAACGGACCAACGCGACGCACATTATTGACCAACTCATGCAGCACGCCGTCGGCACCAAACTCATGGTGTGCGCCCCAATCATTCGAGGACGCAAGGGATTCCACAAGGATGCGATCCAAGAACTTCAAGCGAGTGGGTTTGTCCGCGCCCGCGTAAACGGAACGGTGGTGGACATCCGCGAATCGCTTGCCCAGGGTGGGGAGAATCCACTTGGGCTTGCTCGGCACGAGCGGCATGACATTGAAGTCGTCGTCGATCGAATCATCATTCGCGGACCACACACGCGCGAGCGACTCGCCGATTCAGTCGAGACCGCGCTCCGCACCGGCGACGGCGTGCTTCACTCGCTCCGCGAAGAAGATGGCAACTGGACCCAAACCATCTACAGCGAGCGTATGGCGTGTCCTGTTCACCCCGAGTGCAGCCTCGAAGAACTTGAACCGAGGATCTTCTCCTTCAACTCGCCGTTTGGCGCCTGCCCTGCGTGCGACGGACTTGGGTCAAACCGGACCTTTGACGAAGATCTCGTGCTGCCAGATCGCTCCAAAGGAATCGGCGAGGGTGCCGTTGTGCCTTGGACAAAGAACGGTCGCCGGCTCAACACGTGGTACGCAAGGCAGATTCGCAAATTCTGCGAGCACACCGGGCATCGCAAATCGACTCCATATAGCGACCTCTCGGCCAAGGATCGCACGCTCCTACTACACGGGGCAGCGGCGGCGAACATCAAACGGCTCAAGTTCGAAGGCATCTTGGTCAATCTCCACCGGCGATATCACGAGACAGAGAGCGAGCGTGTCCAAGCACGACTGCACACCTTCATGTCACGCAAGCCATGCGAAACCTGCCACGGGCAACGCCTCCGGCAATCGAGTTTGCACGTGCTGGTGCAGTCGGCCGATCACCGATACAACATCGCGGATCTCTGTAATTTGACAATCGACGACGCGGCTGAGTTTCTCGCCACGATCACGCTCGGTGTTGAAGAAGCAGCGATTGCAGAACCGATCTTGCGAGAGCTTCGGTCTCGGCTTGGATTCTTGCAGTCAGTCGGGCTGAACTACCTCACGCTTGACCGAGGCAGTTCCACGCTTTCCGGCGGCGAAGCGCAGCGCATTCGACTCGCAACACAAGTGGGCTCCGGCCTCGTAGGCGTGTGTTATGTGCTCGACGAACCAACCATTGGGCTGCACCACCGAGACAACGCCCGGCTCATTTCGACGCTTCGGCACCTGACTGATATTGGCAACACAGTGCTCGTCGTCGAACATGACGAAGAGATGATTCTCGCCTCAGATCACCTGATCGACATGGGCCCCCACGCTGGCCGGCATGGCGGGCAAGTCGTGACGCAGGGCACCGTCAAGCAAGTTCTCAAGTCAAAGACTTCGCTTACGGCCCAGTATCTCACCGGACGCGCGTCGATCTCTGGCCCAGAGACACGCCGGCCTGTGGACCCAAAGAAGGCCATCGGCATTCGCGGGGCGGCAGAGCACAATCTGCAATCCATTGACGTCGATATTCCACTCGGCGGGCTGGTCTGCGTCAGTGGTGTGTCAGGCTCAGGCAAATCCACTCTGATCAACACCATCCTGCTTCGAGCCGTTCGCCGAAAGCTCGGCGTCGCTACTGACCCACCGGGCAAGCACAAACGCATCACCGGGCTCAACCGGATCGACCGGACTGTGGAAGTGGACCAGTCTCCGATTGGCCGAACCCCACGATCAAACCCGGTGACCTACACCAACATCTTCGATGATATTCGCTCGTTGTTCTCTCGCACCAAGGAGGCTCGCATTCGCGGGTGGAAACCTGGCCGGTTCAGTTTCAATGTTGCAGGTGGCCGATGTGAATCGTGCCAAGGCCAAGGCGTTCGTAAGATCGAAATGCATTTCCTGCCAGATGTCTTTGTGCGATGTGAGGACTGCCAGGGAGCGAGATACAACGCCGAGACACTTGAGGTCAAATGGCGCGGTCGAACAATTGCCGAGGTACTCGACATGACCGTCGAGGATGCGGTCAACTTCTTCGAAGCCCATCCGCCAGTCTCCCGCATGCTTTCATGCCTGAATGATGTTGGCCTCGGGTACATCCAACTCGGACAAAAAGCGACAACGCTTTCAGGGGGAGAAGCGCAGCGGATCAAACTTGCTCGCGAGCTTGGCGTTCGACAGAACGGACACGTGCTGTACGTACTGGACGAACCAACAACTGGCCTTCACATGGCCGATGTTGATCGCCTGATGCAGGTCCTCAATCGACTCGCCGACCGAGGGCACACGCTTGTTGTCATCGAACACAACCTCGATGTCATCAGGTCAGCAGACTGGATTATTGATCTCGGCCCAGAAGGTGGCAGTGGCGGCGGCACGGTGGTCGCAGCGGGCACGCCAGAGGATATTGCTCAGTGCGGGACGAGCCACACCGGTGCTGTGCTGGCCTTGTAAAGAGAGATCAGCCCCGACTTGGCCGCTTGAATACCATCGCGCGGACGAACATCCAATTAAAGACGACGCCAGCAACAGATCCAACAAGAGCGCCGATCACGCCAGCGGCAGGAGTTACAACAACGTCGTCTCCAAGCAGCCAGCGTGTCACAAAGAAATTCACTAGGACCGGAATCGAACACACGAGCAGGAACCCCACGAACTGCCGGGCAATCGATTGCTGCCTCGCGTACCAGAAGGCCAGCCACCGATCGAAAACAAAGTTCCACACCATGGTGATCACAATCGCCATGATGATCAACAGATCCTCAGATATACGCCCGCCGAGCCACTCTTGAAAGAGCCACAGCAGCCCCGCGTATACGGCGATGCCCGAGACTCCAACCATGGCAAAGGGCACGAAACTCGACCATCCTGGAAACTTCCAACGCGCGAGCCGCACAATGTGCGTCAAGTATTGAAGCTGCACGCGAAGAGATAACTTACTTTCACCTAGTTGTCGCGTTGAGAAGTGAATCGGCACTTCAACCACATGGCGGCACCGACACTTGACGATGAGTTCGAGGCCAATCTTGTATCCCACCGGATCAAGATCAACCGCGGCTGACCATGTGTCATGGCGGAACCCAAGGAATCCACTCATTGGATCTCGCACCGTGGTGAAGGGGCGAGCCATATATGTCGCCACCTTCGAGTTCACCCAGCGGAGTACGCCCCAGCCATCTTCAGTTGTACCGCCAGGTACATATCGAGAACCGACAACGAAGTCAGCGCCCTCCTCAAGTGCTGCAGCAAACTGCGGAATGGCTTCGGGGGGGTGAGACAAGTCGGCGTCCATCACAACGAGCACTCGGCCCCGCGCCACACCAAGCCCACAGAGCACTGCCGCGCTCAAGCCCCGCTCCTCCGTCCGGACGAGCAACTGCACCCAGTCAAGATCCAGCGAGGCGATAAGCTCAACAGTCCCATCTTGCGAGTCATCGTCCACAATCAGGACATCAAGATCGAGCCCCCCTGCCCGAACGGCCCCGATTCGCTCGAGCAATGGGCCAAGGCTGTCCACCTCCTGATAGGTCGGGACGACGATGGTGACCTCGGGCAAATACTCGGGGGATGAAATGTCTCTAGTCTGACTCATGAGTGGCTTCTATCGGCCCGTACGATCAGGTTCCCATCGAAAAGGCGAGGATCAGCCCAAACGCCGCCCAAAACATTTCAGGGGATATTCAATCTGACAATGGCCTCAGCAAGCTGCAAATCACCAGCTTCGGTCACCTTGATGTTGGTTGAATCGCCCCGTACGACGTGAACACTCGCCCCGAATCGCTCGACAACCGAGGCGTCATCCGTCGTGCCTTGGGCCTCCACAGAGGCATAGGCTTCTAGAATCAAGGACCGTATGAAGACTTGCGGAGTCTGGGCAGCCACGAGACCATCGCGTGGCACCGTTCGCAACACCGGGCAGGCCTCAAGCCTCGGCGATGCCTCGTCGCCCAAGATCGAATCAACGAGCAGATCGGCCTGCGCCACATTCGAGGCGGCTTGGCGGTCAGTCTCCTTGAGCGTGCTCGAAACTTCAACACCAGGAATCACCGCATCTAGCGAGGCGGCCGCCTCAAAGACACGGTCCAATAACGCCGTATTGAGGCATGGCCGAGCGGCGTCGTGAATCGCAATATGCGTGGCGTCATCTGCGACATGCTGCAAGGCGAGAGATACGGTCTCCCAGCGATCTCGCTCGCCCCCCTTCACCAGCAGCACACCATGGAAGCCAAGCACCGCGGCAAAGCGATCTTGAAAGGCCTCGAAGGCGTCGCCGGCCGGGCCGGCCACAATGATCTGCTGAACTTCCGATCTGCGAGTGAATGCCTCAACGGTGCGCACAAGCAGCGGTCGTCCACCAAGATCGCTCGACAACTTGTCGCTGCCGAATCGAGACGACATACCAGCCGCTGGAAGAATGACGGTGATGTTCATCGCGCCGCATGTCCAATGACCGGCAAGGTTGATTCGTACCCGTCGCCAGAGAGCACGATGATTCCCTGGAACGGCCCCTTCGTGTCTGGAGCGGGCGTAATTCGAATCGTAGCAAGCGTATCTTTGTCCTTGTCCTCAAGTCTGACAAGCGATGCCTCAAACGAATCTCTTGTTGAGCGAGCAGACTCGAGCCCAATAGCCG
>JABJQE010000252.1 GCA_018663565.1 Phycisphaerae bacterium | reverse complement strand
TGGCGGGCAATTTGGTTGTCCGATCGTCTTTCGTGGAAACGATGGAGCAGGCGGGCAACTCGGGTCCACCCATTCGTGGTGTGTCGAATCCCTGTATGCCAACGTGCCAGGCCTGAAGATTATTATTCCGTCGACGCCCTATACGGCCAAGGGATTGATGACGCAGGCCATCCGTGATGACAATCCCGTGTTCTGTCTGGAGAGCGAGCGGATGCTCGCCATGACTGGGGATGTCCCGGAGGACTCCTACACGTTGCCAATTGGAAAGGCCGAGATTATTCGCAAGGGTGCCGACTGCACCATTGTGAGCTTTGGTCGTCCGTTGTACTTCTGTTTGGAGGCGGCCGAGTCGCTCGCGAAGGAGGGCATCGGGTGTGAGATCATCGATGGTCGCTCAATCAAGCCGCTTGATATAGACACGATTGCAGACTCCGTTCGGCGGACCAATTGCTGCGTCGTGGTCGATCAATCGTGGTCCTTTGCGTCGGTTGGTTCCGAGGTCGCCGCCGAAGTGCACCGCGTCTGTTTTGATGATCTTGACAATCACGTGCATCGCGTGCACAGTGATGACGTGCCCGCGCCGTACGCGAGAGATCTTGAGCAGGAGATGCTGCCCAACGCACGCAAGATTTGCGAGGCTGTGCGAAGCGTCACGTATAGTGCCTGAATAAGCCACGAGAGCGAAGCCCCCATGACGATCGACATCACCATGCCAAGACTCTCCGACACCATGGAGAAAGGCACCATCATCAAGTGGCACGTTGCTGAAGGCGATGAGGTTTCTGCGGGCGACATCCTGGCCGATGTGGAAACCGACAAGGCAACGATGGAAATGCAGTCGTTCGATGACGGTCACATGAGCACGATCTCCGTGCCCGAGGGTGTCTCTGTGGATGTCGGAACGGTCGTTGCTGTTCTTGCTGAGGATGGCGAGGACGTATCCGTAACACCGCCGGCAGCCGCTCAACCTTCCGAATCTACTTCGGCTGAGTCCGAAACACCGCCACCGTCACATGATGGCCCACACCGAAAAGCCACACCAGTTGCGCGGCGGCTTGCAGAACAACACGGCATTGATCTTTCGGCGTTGCAAGGATCTGGTCCGGGCGGACGCATCGTTAAGCGAGACGTTATTGCTTCCGTCGGCACCACCGATGAAATGCGAGCATCCGTGCCGCCCGCGGCCAAGGAAACTACACCTGATCGAGAGATTGTGGAGCCATCCACAATGCCAGTCCCTGCGGTACCTGTAACTCGTGTCGCAACGCCACTCGCGACGAACGATTCTGACCGGCGAGAGCCTGTCAGCAGCATGCGGCAGACCATTGCTCGGCGTCTTGTTGAGTCCAAGCAAGAGATTCCGCACTACCAGGTGTCCATGGTCTTTGCAATGGATGCTTTGATGGCCCTTCGCAAAGAACTCAACGTCGAACTCGCAGATCAAGGCGTGAAGTTGAGTGTCAACGACTTGCTCGTTCGCGCCTGCGCAATTTCCATGCACCGCAATCCACTGATGAATGCATCATGGGATGGCGATGCCATCGTGTACCACAATGATGTCAACATCGGTGTTGCGGTGGCGTTGCCCGAGGAGCGTGGCGGTGGGCTAGTTGTGCCGGTTCTGCGAAGTGCCGACGGCCGCAGTCTTCGCGCGATTTCCGCTGAAACGAGAGCACTTGCCGAGAAGGCTCGCACGCGCGGCTTGACCGTCGATGAGATGAGCGGAGCCACCTTTACGATTTCGAATCTCGGCATGTTTGGAGTGGACGCTTTTACAGCCATTATCAATCCACCTAATAGTGCCATTCTTGCTGTTGGCGCGTGTCTTCAAAAACCAGTTGTGCGTGGCGGCGAACTCGCCGTTGGGTGGGAAATGAATGCGACGCTCAGCAATGACCATCGCGTCGTCGACGGGGCGACCGCTGCTCGCTATCTCGGGTCGCTCAAGGAACTCATTGAGCATCCCGCGTCAATCTTGGTGTAATCGACACTGATCCAGCGGTCAGGTTCCCGCGAGCTTTCGCATGGTCATCACGAATGACCCAGCGGTGCTCTTGAGGATCATATGCGTGAGCGCCGACCACACCATTCCAGAGAGCACGCCACTTCCGAGCAGAAGCCACTGCAATTGAGTGGAACTCATATCGAGTGGGGCGAGCATGCTAGTTTCATGGGTGGCGAGCATGATGGCTGTGACTGGGCACAAGGCGAGTGCGAGTGCGCCGCCGATTGGGATGCCGGTTCCAATTGGCACTGCGCACAGTCCAGCAATGCCAGCAATGACCACGATCAGTACGGTAGCCACTAAAACGGCCGTAACCGAACGTCTACTTCGAAGCGACCAGTGCAGTCCAATGGCAACACAAAATGCCGCGAATGGAATAATCGAGATGGCCAATCCAAGCAGTCCTCCCCATGAGGCAAATGGGATTGGGGGAAGCGGGGAGGGCCGCATTTCCATAAATGGTCCCGTGTGCTGTGATGCAATAAGTACCGTGGCAGTGGCGAGGGCCGTCACAAGCGGTGGGAGGAGTAGGGGCCGCAAACTCCGGATGACGCCAATTAATTTGCCCTGTAGGTAGGCCGCGGGTTGTACTGGTGTTGTCAGCACAAGGTCGAGCGTGCCTTGTTCGCGTTCACGTGTGACTGTTGTGCCGGCGACGGCGGCCGCAGCGAGCGCAACAATCGTAACTTCAACAATCAAGAGTGCAGCGAGAATGAGTCGAGCATTTTCCATCGGCAAAGTTCCGCCGCCGACAAGCGCAAGCAATACGATGCCTGCGGCAACGCCAGTCGCGGCCCATCCCCAGCGTCCAACATGTTCGGCCCAACTTGCTGGGCGGCCCGATGACGCCCGCCAGGCGATGGGATTGCGGCCGATTGGTCTGTGGGCGCGTGTGCTGTGGTCGGACGTGCTGGCTCTTCCAAGAATCGGCCCGAGCATTCGCACGCGGAGTACAGACCATGCGAGCATCAAGACCGTTGCAACTCCGCTCGTCGTTGCGAAGGCGATAACGGGATGCCCCAACCAGAACCGTGTAAACCCGACGGGGTACATCTCAGGCGACGAGACATACTCGGCGGGTCTAAGAACAGCGTGGAGCGTGAGGAACGGATTGATCGGTGTGGCCCAGGTCGTCGTGGTGGCCGAAATTGATCCTGAGATCGGCGCTCGCCAGATGGCGTCAATTGCCCATGTTGCCATCATCACGATGATGACGCCGGCGTAGAACGCGAGTACTGCGCGACGTCCGCCAGTTCGAGTTGAGGACAGCATGACGGCGGCCGAGCCCACGACAATGGCTGTACAGGCTGCGATGCCTGCGGAAATCAACACTGCACGGGGGCTGACGCCTCCGAAGATTTGCAAGATGAGCAGGATTGGCAGGGCCGCCACAATCAGGGAGAGCACAAAGAAGGTGCGTCCAAGCAGATTGCCGAGCACCATTCCCATGGACGACATCGGGGTGGTGAGCAGCAAATCCCAAGTCCGCGGCGAAGATTCTTGTTCGATGGCCCCGGCCATGAAGATTGGCGTAATGAGGCAAATGGCGGCGACTTCGACAATTGCCACGACTTCAAAGACGCCCCCCCCGGCAGCTGCAAGTGCTCGTAGTGAGATTCTCCCGCCGAGGCTTGTGGTAATGAGCACTCCAATAGCCGCCACACCGATGAGGATGCCCAGATAGAGGGTCCTGATGCTCTGGTGGCGGGTTCGCCTTGAGCCAGACGTGATGATTCGCTCCACCATGGGGCGGAGGTGCGTCTTCGTGATGGTGGGGCGTGGTGTGCTGGGCATCTGGTGGGAGCTCTTGCGGTCGGGTGGGACGGGCGCGTCGCAAGATCGTTATAGTAGATTGTTCAACAATAGACGGGTTCAGGGGGCACGCGACGCCGCGGGCCTTCCACCCCGATTTCACGGCTGGTCTCGACACGGGCCACACCGATTTCTCGGCCAATAGGGCCGACACCCTTGACGGGGTGATATACGCTAAGAGCTGTTAGACGCGACGCTTTCAGTCGCACTAGGGAAAAATCGGGGGGAATGGTGGCGGAGGCTCTGATTCCGCTCAGAAGAGTAGTGGTGGGATAGCGTCCCACCAGCGGTGGGCCTGCAAGCCGAATGGCTTGGTGGCCGCTGCGAAGCAAAGTGCTTCGCCCGTGTCGCCGTAGTGGCCCCGGTTGGGGGGATACGGATTGGACTTCGCCGGTATGTGGAAGGGTCCCATGCCGATGCATGACATTTGGTTCAACACAACATCATTTGACGGAGGCGATGTATCGCATCGGCTCCTTGCTGACATCCCTGTGCTTCTCGCCTTTAACTGGACTGCGGCGTTCACTGCGATCGCGGGCATTCTGGTTGGTGGCATCGCAGGCGCGGTGGTGCTCAAACTGATTGCCGGGAGTGTTGTCCGCGCAGCCAAGGCCGAAGCCGAAACGCTTCGCAAGGCAGCGAGTTCCGAAGCCGATTCAATGCGGCAGAAGGCTGAACTCGACGGCGAGCGAACGGCCAAGGAGCACAAGGCGCAGATCGATCGCGAGGCGTCTGAAACACGTACAGAAATCAAGGCCGCTCAGGATCGCGTTTCCAAGCGTGAAGACACGCTTGATGAGAAACTTGACCGGCTTTCTAATCGTGAGTCATCCCTCGATAAGAGACTGTCCAAGGTGCAGAAGCGAGAAGATGAGGCGGAGTCGCTCGTGGAAACGCTCGCGGGTCGTGACAAGGAAATTACCACTCGTCTCTCCGAGGTCGCCAGTCTGTCCCAGGAGGACGCCCGAACAGAATTGCTCGAACGCGTCGGGCACGAGGCGGAAGAAGAAGCAGCTTCAGTCAAGCGTGAGATAATTGAGGCAGCAGAGTCAGATGCCAAGCGGCAGAGCCGTGAAATCACAATCATGGCTATTCAGCGGTTTGCCGCTGAGCATGTTGCTGAGACGACTGTGCGGTCCGTCAAGATTCCATCCGACGATTTGAAGGGTCGCATTATTGGTCGCGAGGGCCGCAATATCCGAGCGATCGAACGTGCGACCGGTGCAGACATTCTTGTTGACGACACGCCGGGTGTAATCTCGGTGTCGTGCTTTGATCCGATTCGCCGAGCCATCGCTGGCGAGTCGCTTGCTCGACTTGTCGCGGATGGACGTGTGCACCCGTCACGCGTTGAGGAAATCGTCGCTACGGTCAAGAAGGACATGGAAGAACGCATTGCCGAGAAGGGCAATGAGGCTGTACACGAGGCCAAGATGCGTGGATTGCATCCCAAGATTGTTGAGGCCATGGGCCGGTTGCACTTCCGAACCAGTTTTGGGCAGAACGTGCTGCGTCACTCTATTGAGGTGGCCTACTTGAGCCAGGTCATTGCTGATCAACTCGGGCTTGATGGTGCTATTGCTCGTCGATGTGGGTTCTTACACGACATCGGCAAGGCAATGGACCATGAAATGGAAGGTGGCCACCCAGCCATTGGTATGGAATTCGCGAAACGATTTGGCGAGAACCGCGAGGAAGTGCTCAATGCGATCGGTGGTCACCACGGCGACATTCCGTCGACGAGTGTGTACACCCCGATTGTGATGGCTGCTGATGCAGTGTCGGGTGCTCGGCCGGGTGCTCGTCGGGAGTCGATGGAACTGTACGTGCAGCGACTCAAACAACTTGAAGAGATTGCCTACCAGAGCGGTGCTGTTCAAGAGGCGTATGCCATTCAGGCTGGCCGCGAGGTTCGTGTCATTGTCGACTCGGGCCGCGTCAATGACGATGAGGCTTTCATCATTGCAGATAAAATTGCCAAGAAGGTCGCCGACGAGATGACCTTCCCAGGCGAGATCAAAGTGACCGTGCTCCGCGAAACACGAGCTGAAGCGACCGCCCGCTGAGCGGATCAACGAGGAGACCAGCGAGATGCCCATCAAAGCAACCGATGTCCGAAAAGGCCAAGCGTTACTGTACGACGGCCAATTGCAGATCGTCATTGATACCGATCATGTTAAGCCAGGCAAGGGCCCAGCCTACGTGCAGGCCAAGATGAAGAGTGTTGATACCGGAACGATCAAGACGAACCGGCTCAATTCAAGCGATAAGTTGGAAGACGTCCAAATTGACCGCAGAGTCATGCAGTTCTTGTATGACTCAAGTGGCCATGGCAAGGGGCCATTCGTATTCATGGACGGTGAGACCTTTGATCAAATGGAGATTGATGGTGACTTGCTCGGCAGTCAAACGAATTGGCTCGTGGAGAATCTTGAGTGCAAGGTCATGATCTATGACGATCGTGCACTCGGTGTTGAGTTGCCGGCAGCCGTTGAACTTGAAGTAACTGAGACGGCGCCGCAGCCTAAGAGCGCGACCGCGACGAATCAGCTCAAGGAGGCCACTGTTGAAACGGGTGCTCGTGTTCGCGTGCCACCCTTCATCGAGATTGGGCAGCGGGTCAAGATTAGCACCGAGACCGGCGAGTATCTCGGGAAGGCCTGAGCCGGGTGCAGCGACTCTCGGAGATCAAGTCCCTTCTTGCTGAGCGTGGTCTGCGGCCGCGGAAACGATTTGGCCAGAACTTTTTGCATGACCACAATCTGCTTCTCCGGCTTGTTGATGACGCAGGCATTGGGGTGGATGATGTAGTGCTTGAGATTGGCCCGGGTACAGGTACGCTCACCGAGACATTGCTTGAGCGTGGCGCGTGCGTGGTGGCTTGCGAACTCGATGACGATCTCGCCGACATCATTCAGGATCGCATTGGTAATCGAATTGAGTTGATTCGCGGTGACTGTCTTGGCAAAGGTCGATCGCTTTCTTCAGATATCGTTGATGCAATTGGTGGACGCAATTTCAAGCTCGTGGCCAACTTGCCGTATCAAATCGCAAGCCCGTTGATGGTCGAGTTGCTGCTGAATCATTCGAACTGCGTCGGGCAATGGATTACGATCCAAGATGAGGTGGCCGACAGATTGGTGGCGTCACCAGGAGCGAGCGGGTGGGGGCCGCTTGGAATCATTGTGCAGTGGGCGAGTGTCGTATCGAAGCTCGCGGTTCTTCCGCCGAGTTGTTTCTGGCCCTCCCCTTCGGTTACGAGCGCCATGGTCTCAATTCAGCCGCGTCCCCAGGTGAGCGACGTTGATGGCGTGCAGTTTGCTCAGTTCATCACAAAGCTCTTCAGCACTCGAAGAAAGCAACTCGGCGGGGTTCTCGGGCGTGAGCGTATGGAAAGCGTCGGCATTGATCCGACGTGGCGGTGTGAGCGATTGAACATCGATCAACTTGTCGCTGTTTTCAAGTCCGACTAGAAGCGAGTTTGGCCGAGCCGAATGCCGCCGATAGTTTCATCGCTGATTTGGTCGTAGCTGACATAGAAGATCAAGTCGAAGTCAGGCAACTTACGGGTGATCGTGGCTGATACAGACTGGAAGTCGTCTTCGGAGAAGTTGTACTGGGGGGCAACTGAGAACGAGTACGATTTCGAGACTTCATATCGCAGAGGGAAGTCGAGCAATTGACCGCGGGCGTTCTTAACCTGGTTTGGAAACAACGCGGCGTAATCTTCAGGCACTTCGAAGGATCGATACGCGATACCACTGCTAAGCCGTGGTGTGTGATCGAAGTTGACTGCAATGGCTGCTCTCGTAAAGCCACCGAAGTCGAAGTCCCACGTGCCTTCGCCGGTGAACTGCACTGCTTCGGCCGGGCGGAAGTCGAACGAGCCGTTGGCGTAGTTGCCAAATGAGGACATCAGCGGATTGGAATTGTAGAAGCGGGGCGTGAACCATCGGCGGGTGGAGTCCTCTGTGCTGAGCGTTGCCGACACTCTGGCGGTGAGCCAATCGGCGTCGTACCACCGGCCGGGTCCACCGCGCTGTGTTTGCATTCGGTGGCGGAGGCCGACCTCTACGGCCGCGCCGCGTCCTGTGGCATCAACGAGTGGGTCGTAGTTCGGTTCATCAATAGGATTGAAGTTTGCGCCAGATACCCAGCCCTTCACCCATGGGTCGAGCAGAATTCGCATCCGGTTGATGCCCAGCGTGTCATTATGAGCATCGTTGTAGACCCGCTGGAATGTCGTGGTGGCATGGATTCCAATTCCACCAAGGGCCCGAAGATTCTCGCCTTCGGTTGCAGCACTTTCCTCTTGAAGGAAGCCTTGAAGCTGAGCCGAGGCGAAGGGCGTGATTTGGACGGGACCGTATGCAAGTGGCATTGTGACGTGGTTCATGCTGTTGACCCGGGTGTGCCACTCGTTGTCGATGCCCCGTTGAGCGAGGGCGAAGGCGATATCATCGGCTGGGCCGAAGGCTACGCCAGGCCCCGCAAACACGTTGGTGTTGATGCCATTTTCTGCAGCGGTTCCGCCCGGAATGATGGCTTTGAATCGACTGAAAGAAATATCACCGCTGTATGTCAGGGTGTCGAAGATGTCATCTCCGAATCGCCGGTAGGTGGCCTTTGGAAACTCATCGAGCATGAATCCCTGTGAAGCGAGCAGCCAGCTATTCGAGACGAAACTGTTGAGCGAGTAATCCATCAAGACGGACAGCGAACTATTGCCTCTGTCCCGTTTGAGGTACAGGCTCGTCTCGTACTCACGGCGGTTGTCAAAGTCGGTCTGCCGCCACGAACTCATGAAGGTCGAATCCGAAATCCATGAGATCTGGGAATTGAGTTGCCAGTCATTCCCAAGTTTAAGTTGGTCTGCAAAGTCTAAGTATCCACGCCATGTCTTGGGAACCTGCTGGGTGATGCCAGTGCTGAGCCGTTCCTCCCTATTTGTGTCGTCGTGTAGGCCCCACATGCTCAGGCTGCCATTGTCACCCGGTCGGTTCCACGCCCATCTGAACCCGAGGGCTCCCCCACGCTTGGTATATCCAGCAGTTTCGAGTTCGAGGTCATCTTCTGCCATCGGCTCAAGTCCGAGCAGCGCGGCGAGGTCCCAGCGTGCTTCGATGCCAACACCTTGGTATTTCTCGAATCCGGTGGAGACACCCCGAAGTGGCATGCCGTCTGCGTAGCCCTTGAACCATGGCCAGTAGAAGAAAGGAACGCTGCCAGCTCGAATTGTGTTGTGAACGCCAGTGACTTGGATGCGAGTTTCTGTTTGTGTGCCGTCCTCAAGAATCGTTCCAGGGACTTGTTTGATCGTGGCGGTGTCGCATCCGATCGACAAGGTTGGCGTCGCAAAAGAGGACGCCGAAAGTCGAACACCAGTTCCTGACCATTGATCATCTGAGAGCTGCCGGAGTTCTTCGGCTCGGGCATATACAGGTACGCGACGCTCTCGGTCGTAGGTCCGCAGCACCGCGTCGAGCATGATGGCTCGGTCCGTGATGAAGTCGTAGTACATCCGCGTCGCTCGAACGACGTAGTCGTTTCGATCAGATTCGGCGATTACAGCGCCTTCGAGATAGATGCCGCGAACGTCGTCGGCCGACATTGATCCGGCGGCGTCGGCGATGCTTCCGGGGTTTGCGTAGAGAACTGCCCGCTCAGCGGACAATCGAAGAGCGCCCATTTCATCGGTGCGGCGGGCGGGGCGATAGTGCACGACGACATCGCCGTCGATGAGCACGGTCGATTCGGTTTCGCCTGCGTCAATCGTGACATGGTCAGCGCTAAATGCAATGGTTGCGCCTGGTTGCTGCAACCAGCGTCGACTCAGTGTTGGCTTCTGGGTGCTTGGTGCAATGAAGGCTGCGGGAAGCGATGCGCCCGGAACGGGGACAAATGCTTCGGGCTCCTTTTCTTCGCCAACGACCACTGGGTAATTGACCAGGGGCGGAGGTTGCTTCTGGAGTTTGTGAACATAGCCAGCCAACCTGTTGTTCGCCTGTTGCACGAGGGAATCGAGGCCTGGGGGTGGGCCCGGTTCGAGCAACGCAGTGTCGAGCACGGTCTCTCCTCGAACAGTGGCAACAACCAGCAAGTTCTTGCCGCTTGGTCCTCGGCCGACACCTGAGGTGTGTGATGTTGCTTCAGGAATCCACAGGGCGATTTGCGTGACCAAGCCATCTTTGCTCGGGATTCGTTCAATCCAGAGGACAAGTCGTGGGCCTTCAAAC